>DATLFR010000090.1 GCA_035540895.1 Actinomycetota bacterium
GTCCTCGGAGGACCGGATCACCGCCGGTGATCCGGTCCTCCGAGGACAGGTCGCGGTCGAACGTTTCCTCGGCTCCCACGCTGCGGGCCTCCGTCTGCGGCTCGACGCGGCGCTCGTCGCGGTTGTTAGCGAGCGCGAGCAGGTGGGAGCCGAGCTGCGGACCCAGGGCCTGGGCGAGCACCCATCCCGGCGTGGCGGCCAGCTCCCCGACGGTCCGGAGCCCGAGCCGGCGCAGGACCGTCGCCGTCGCCTCCCCCACCCCCCACAGCTCCTCGACGGGGAGGGGGTCCAGGAAAGCCCGCGGGTCGTCCACGACGAGGAGGCCATCCGGCTTGCACGCGCGCGACGCGAGCTTCGCGACGAGCTTCGTCGGACCCGCCCCGACCGAGCACACGATCCCGAGCTCCGACTCAACCCTCCGACGGATCGTCTCCCCTATGCGTTCCGTCGTTCCGAACAGGGCATGGGCGCCGGACACGTCGCAGAAGGCCTCGTCGAGCGATATCGGCTCCACGATCGGCGTCATCTCGTCGAGGATCGCCCGGAACCTTCGGGACGCCTCCGTGTAGGCGTCGAAGTCGGGCGGGACGAAGACCGCGTCGGGACAGAGCCGCCTCGCCCGGGTGCCGGGCATCCCGTTGCGGACCCCCACCGCCCTCGCCTCGTAGCTGCACGACAGGACGACACCGCGGGGGCCCCGCCCCCCCACCACCAGGGGTACGTCGCGCAGGGCGGGGTCACGTCTGCGCTCCACCGAGGCGTAGAACGCGTCGAGGTCGACGTGGAGGATGTCCGAACGCATGTACGGAAGTCTAGGCGCGCAGCGCGACAGGACATCGATGGTCCGATGTGTAATCCCTTTGACCATTCCGAGAGGGAGGCGAGATGCGGGGGATGAGGGTCCTGGTCCTGCTGGGTCTGGCCGCGGTTCTGCTGCCCGCGGGCGTCGCCGCGGGAGCCGAGAACCACTGCGTGGTGAAGATCTACAGCCGGCCGCCGACGGTGGCCGTCCCCGGGGGTCCGACCGTCGTGCCCAACGCCTCAACGACCGGGATCGCGCGGTGCACGACGGGGGTCGACGCCGTCCCCGCGCCGCTCTATCCGCTCGCGGGCGCCGCGTTCGCGCAGCTCGACGGGGCGCCCGCCACGGATGCCAAGGCGTTCCCGGGGGTGTTCACGGGGTCGAAGCTGCCGGCACCCGTCCCCGTCACCTTCAGCTCGTCCGGCGGCGGGAAGTTCCAGTCCGGGACGATCCAGCTCGACCCGACCCGGCCGGGCGACCTGACCGTTATCGCGTACCACCCGGCCGGCGAGCTGCGCGCGACCTACACCGGCACCCCCTGAGCGCGGGAAGGGGCCGGCCGGAGCCGGCCCCCGCCGCACCTCTAGACCGGTCCGATCTCGAAGAGGCCCCCGAGCTCGGCGTTGGCCTCCTCGATCTTCTGGGCGTTCCCCACGGAGCCGAGTGCGCTGCGACCCTGCGCAACGTGCTCGGCGGCGACGCGGCTCAGGTCCTCGGGGGCGGTGCTGAGGAGGGCCTCCTTGAACCGGGCCTGCTCCTCGCGCGTGTACCCGGCTAGGTCGTCGAAGAACCTCCTGCGGCCCTTCGTGTCCGGGGACAGGAGGGGGTCGACCTGGCTCAGCGACTGCAGGACGGCCTCCTTCACCTCCGTGGGGTCGAGGTCCGTCTCGATGGCGTGCTTCACCGCTTCGTCGAAGGTCCTGAACGTCCGGGCCACGTTGGGGTCCCGGTAGGACATGAACGCGAAGATCCCGCCCTCGGCGTTCTGCGAGGCGAAGCTCCCGTACGCGCCACCCTTCTCGCGGATCTCGCGGTGGAGGTAGTGGCTCTTGAGGTAGTTGCCGAGGACGTTCAGCTTCGCCGAGTCGGGATGCCCGAACCCGACCGTCTGCACCATCTTCGCGTTGTAGGTGACCGGGACGGATGTGGTCCGGGCGTCGAACCGCTCGGACGCCTCCACCTCGGGCAGATCACCGCCGGGTGTCGCGTCGCCCGGGAGCACGGAGAGCGTCTCCGCGACCAGGTCGCGCAGCTCCCCGAGGGACCGCTCCTCGCCCGTCACGCAGATGTGGAGGTTGCCGCCGCGGAAGACGTGCTCCGCTATCGCCTCCAGGTCCGCGATGAGCTCGGACAGGTCGTCCCCCTTCGCGGACAGGTCCTTCAGGAGCGTGAGCCCGGTAAGCCCGTTCAACCTCTCGTTCAGCGCGCCGAGCGGGGTGAGCTTCGCCCCCGCGAGCATCGCCGCGTAGGCGTGTCCCGAGTAGATCACCGCGCTCTCGGTCTGGACACGCTGCTCGGCGATGATGTCGCGCAGCCTCCCCGCCTCGAACCGGGGGGCCGACAGTACGTCGCGCAGGATCTCCATGAACGGCTTGTGGTTGCGGACGAGCGCCTTCGTGTTGAGCCCTATCGCCTGCTCGATCGACCCGTCCGCCCTGCGCCGGAGGTGGGGGAAGGCCGCGATCCCTCCCGTGTACGAGTCGACCCGGACCGCCTGGCCCACGTAGTCGTACTCCCCGGCTCCCACGCGAGACAGCGCCCGAGCGAAGACGGGGACGAGGCCCTTCAACCGCTCGTCGAGCCCGGAGAAGTCGGCCTGCAGCGCTACGTACGAGAGGCCGTTCGTCGGTTGGGGGCAGAACGCGACCGTCGCGCCGTTGATCGTCTCTATCTCGAGCGCGACCTCCTCGATGTCCAGCGGGACGTCGGTCGGCTCGAGGGTCGGGAGCACGGACAGGTCCTGCTTCGTCTCCTGCTCCTCCTTCAGCGCGAGCGTCTCGGCCACGATGGCCCTCTTCTCGTCTTCGCTCAGCGACGCCTCGACCCCCTCGACGCGCTGGCGCTCGGCCTCCTGTTGCCGGGTCTCGAGCTCGGGATCGGGCGCGACGACGAGCCGGGCCCGGTGCGGGTTGTCGAGCAGGTGACGCCGGATCAGACCCTCGAAGAAGGGGCCGGCCGACACCTCGGCGTGGAGGCGGTCGAAGTCGGCCTCCAGCTGGAGGGCGCGGTACGGGTCGCCCCCGTACAGGTAGGCCGCCTTCAGCTGGAACCACACGCGCAGCGAGTACGGGAACCCGGAGTTCGTCACCTCGCGCGTGTGCAGCTCGAACTGGTGGATCGCCGCGTCGACGAGTTCGCGGTCGATCCCCTCCTCGACCAGCCTGGCCAGCGTCTCCAGCACTATCCGCTCTATCTCCTCGGCGTGCTCGGGGTCGGTCCCCTTCAGACCCGCGCCGAAGACGGCCTGCTTGTAGGAGTCGCTGTACCCGCTGCCGGTGGCGAGGGCGTCGCCGAGCCCCGAGTCGATCAGCGCCTTGCGAAGGGGGGCCGCCGCGTTCCCGACGAGGATCTGGCTGAGCACCTCGAGTGAGAGCGCCTCGAAGGGATCGGCCTGCGAGGTCGTGAGCCAGGCCACGAGCACCTCGGTCTTGCGCGACGGGTCCTCCTCGGGAGAGAGGGGGTAGACATCGGCGAAGGTGGCGGGCTCGGTGAAGCGGGGCTGGTCCGGGATGGAGACGTCTACCTCGATCCGCTCGAACCGCGAGAGCGCGAGCTCTTCGATCCGCCCGAGCAGCGTCGGCAGGTCCATGTCCCCGTAGGTGTAGAAGAGGGCGTTGGAGGGGTGGTAGTGGGTGGCGTGGAAGTCGCGCAGGTCCTGCCAGGTGAGGTCCGGGATGGCCGCGGGATCCCCGCCCGAGTTGTTCGCATAGGTCGAGCCGGGCATCAGCGCCTTCCCGATCGAGCGTCCGAGGACGGCCTGCGACGACGCCATGGCGCCCTTCATCTCGTTGAAGACGACCCCCTTGATCCGCAGCCCAGAGGTCGGGTCGTCCGTCTGCTCGAACTCGAGCCTGTGTCCCTCCTGCTTGAACGAGGACTCCTCGATCCGCGGGAAGAAGCAGGCGTCGAGGTACACCTCGAGCAGGTTGTGGAAGTCCTTGTCGTTGCGGGAGCAGAACGGGTAGGCGGTGGTGTCCGAGAACGTCATCGCGTTCATGAAGTCGCGCACGGAACGCGACGTCATGGAGAAGAAGGGGTCGCGGACCGGGAAACGCTCCGAGCCGGCCAGCACGACGTGCTCGAGGATGTGCGCGACGCCGCGGCTGTCCTTCGGGACGGTGGGGAACGCCACGTTGAACGCCTTGCTGTCGTCCGGCGCCTCGATGTGGATGTGCCTCGCCCCCGTGGGGACGTGGGTCAGCTCGTAGTAGGTGCCCTTGAGGTTCTCCAGGGGCTCTACGCGATCGACGCGGTACCCGCCGATCGTCGAACCCACCTCGTAGCGAAGCTTCGTCTCCACACGTCCCCCTCTGGTCCTCGGTGACAGGGCGCCGCCCGGTCCGGCGCGGAGCCCGAGTCTAGACCATTTGAAAAGTTTTTACTAGTCCGGCGGAGCGCACGCGAAGCGGAGCGAGAAGGTCGACCCCTTGCCCAGCCTCGACCGAACCTCCACCCTCCCGCCCTGGGCCTCCATGACCGCTTTCACCAGGTACAGACCGACCCCCGCCCCCCCGTGCTGGGACTTCGCGTTGCGCTCCATCCGGTGGAACCGGCGGAACAGGTCCGGGATGTCCCCGGAGTAGACGCCTGGACCCTCGTCGGTGACCGAGAGCAGCGGTCCGTCCGGACCCTCCTCGATCGCGAGCTCGACGCTCCCGCCCGGGGGGCCGAACTTCGCGGCGTTGTCCGCCAGATGCCACACCGCATGACGCACGAGCGCAGGATCGGCGTGAGCGCCAGCCACGCCGGTCACGGTGAACCGGGTCTCGGGGTACCGGGGGCCCAGGAGGGCCACCACCGATTCGGCGATCGGGCGCAGCTCGACCCGGTCCGGCACGGGGCGGATCCCGCCCGTGGCGACGCGGGCGGTGAGCAGGAGGTCCTCGACGAGGCGTTCCAGCCGTCCGGCCTCGTGGATACCCTCCCTGAGCAGGGCCGCGATCCGGTCGGGGTCGGTGCCCGGGCCGACCATCCGCAGCACCTCCATGAGCGCCTTCATCCCGGCGATGGGTGTCCGCAGCTCGTGGGACATCGCGGCGACGAGCGCCGCCTGGTTCTCCTGCTCCTCGGCGGTCGGCGCCCGGTCGCTGAAGACGAGCGCGTACCCGCCCGCGGGGAGGGGGTTGGCCGAGAGCTCCATCCACGTGTCCCGGGTGGCCATCTCTCGCGGCAGCGGCCCGCCGGCGACGAGCGCGGAGACGTCGAGGTCGCCGAGCCGTCCGTCCATCCCCTGGCCCTGGTCGAAGTCGGTGAGCCCGAACAGGGTCTCGGCGGGCGGGCTCGCGGCGAGCAGCCTGCCTCCGCCGTCGAGCAGGACGAGGCAGGACCTCAGCGGCGCGAGGGCAGCCCGCAGGAGATCGTCGCGGCCGGTGGACGCGGGCGAGTTGTCCTCGGGCGCGCTCGGCAGGGCGAGCGCGATCAGGGCGACCGAGGCCCGCACCCCCGGACCGTCGCTCCCTTCGTGGGCCACGAAGGCCCCCACGACCCGGTCGTGACGGACGACCGGGAGCCCGAGGAAACGGTCCGCCCCGACCTCGACCCGTCCGGTCTCTCCCTCCAGCACCATGGCCGCGGCGCGCCGGATCGCCGCCCCGTCGCCGCCCAGCGTCCAGGTCCTGGCCGCCGGGCCGCTCGTGACCAGTGCTCCCGACCTGGCTCGGGCGGCGACGAGGGCAGCCCGCAGCATCGCCTCGGGCCGCCTGTCCTCGGGCATCGTCAAGGCGTTGAGCACGGGGGTCGGGTCCCACAGGTGGGGACCCGGCGGCGGTCCGGGGCGGCGACGGGCCGAGAACACCCGGGCCAGCGCCTCCGCGACCAGCCTGTCCGCGGGCGCCGGCGGGGCCGCCAGCTCCAGGACCAGCTGCTGGGCCGGCTCCAGGTCCGGGACGTCCACGGCGAGGTGGTGGACGGCGCGACGGCGGACGACGCCCGCCCGCCCGCCGACGGGGGGTTTCGTCCCGGCGAGGGCCAGATAGGCGCGACGCGCGCCGAGGGCGCGGGCCACGGCGTCGAGGAGCGGCTGCGTGACCGACGACGCTGCCCTCGGAGGTCCACCCATGGCTTCAGTCCCGCCTGTCGACAGGCGCCACCCGCGGCCGTCGTGCTCGAGGGACGGCCGGGCGCCCTGAGGCGGAGTCTAACCCCCCGGTCGCCTCCCCCCCAGCGCTCGGACGGGACCGTACACTGACGCGGTGAGCATCCGGGTCGTAGTCGTGGAGGATCACACCCTCGTGCGCGAGGGCCTGGTGACGATGCTCGATGTCGAGGAGGACATCGAGGTCGTGGCCCAGGCCGGGGACGGCGAGGAGGCGCTCGAGGTGATCCTCGAGCACGAGCCCGACGTCGTGATGCTCGACCTCCGGCTCCCGGGGATGGACGGGATGGAGGTCCTGAAGCGGGTGAAGGCCCAGAAGCCCCAGATCCGGGTGCTGGTCCTCACCGTGCACGACGAGCAGCAGTACGTGGGCGAGGCGGTCCTGTCGGGAGCCGACGGCTACCTGCTGAAGACCGTCAGCCACGCCGAGCTGACCGACGCCGCCCGGCGGATCGCCAAGGGCGAGGCCGTCCTGCACCCCGCGGTCGCCCGGTCCGTGCTCACGGAGCTCACCACGCTGGCCGCGGGAGGTCCGGACGACGGCGGGCTCTCGCCGCGCGAACGGGAGATCCTCACGCTGCTCGCACAGGGGCTGTCCAACAAGCAGATCGCGTCCCGCCTGCAGGTGGGGGTCGAGACCGTGAAGACCCACATCTCCTCGATCCTCGGGAAGCTCGACGCCGTGGACCGCACCCAGGCGGTCGCCCTCGCGCTCCGCCGCGGCCTGATCGAGTAGCTCCGCCCCCACGGGGCGCCCCGAGGACCACTCCACCAGGACTACCCGCGGTCCCACCCTGCAACCGCCCGCCCGGGGGGTGCAGCGCGGTCGGCCGTCCCCCGATATCCCCCAACGAGGGAGACCTCCCACCAGATGGGGGACCGGCCAGACCCAGCAGGGTCGGAGAGGAGGGTCGGACGGACCGGGAGACCGGCCGGTCGCACCGTCGGTGGCGCTGAGGGACAGACGCTCTTAGGACAAGGAGTCAGACATGCAGACGATCGTCTCCACGATCACCGCCTGGATCAGCACCCGCATCGCCCGCCCCGAGCGCGGCGCCGCAGCGGTCGAGTACGGCCTCCTGGTTGCCCTGATCGCCGTCGCCGTCGTCGTCGCCGTCATGACGCTCGGCACGAAGCTCAACAGCACCTTCTGCTACGTCGTGTCCTCGCTCCCGTTCGGACCCGAGAGCTGCCCGAGCTGAGGGGCACCAGCACCACCCCCTGCGGGGCCCGGGCCGGACAGCCCGCCGGACGGCCCGGGCCCCGCAGGGGGTGGTGCTGGTGCCCCTCAGCTCGGGCAGCTCTCGGGTCCGAACGGGAGCGAGGACAC
>DATLFR010000091.1 GCA_035540895.1 Actinomycetota bacterium
GACGAGACGCGTCCGGTGCTCACCGGCGTCCTGTTCGAGGGGGATGGGTCGGAGCTCCGCATCGTCGCCACCGACTCGTACCGCCTCGCCCTGCGCCGGCTCGAGCTCAGCGGCGCGGAGGGCGTGAAGGTCCTCGTGCCCGTGCGGGCGGTGACCGAGGTGGCCAGGCTCGCGTCCTCCGGTGATGTCCGGGTCACGGTGGGTCCGGCCCAGGTCGGGTTCGAGACGGGCTCGGTCACCGTCTGGAGCAGGCTCATCGAAGGCGAGTTCCCGGAGTACCGGAAGGTGATCCCGGAGTCGCCGCCGTTCCACCTACAGCTCGACCGAGTGGCCTTCCAGGACGTGCTGAAGCGGGTGTCCGTCCTCGCCCACGATGCGACCCCGGTCTTCATGGAGCTCGAGCCCGACCGCGTCCGTCTCCAGTGCCAGGCCCAGGGGATCGGGGAGTTCGTGGAGGAGGCCGAGGCCTCGTACGAAGGCGATCAGGTCCGCCTGGCCCTCAACCCCACCTACCTCGACGTCGGCGTCTCGGCCGTGCCCGACGAGCGGCTCATGGTCGACCTCACCGACCCTCTGAAGCCGATCGTGGTGCGGGGGGAGTCCGACGGGTTCATCTACCTGCTGGTACCGATCCGCGTCGGTTGACGTCGGTGGCGGACGCCACACTGCGTGGATGGCCATCGATCTCCTGCGGTTGCACAACGTCCGCAACTACGCGGGTGGTGAGTTCCGTCCGGACCCGAGCACGACGGTCGTGTGGGGGCCGAACGGCTCCGGGAAGAGCACCTTGCTGGAGGCGATCGGCCTGTTCTCGACCCTCGGCTCCCCGCGGACGGCCCAGCTGAGCGCTCTCGTGTCACACGGAGAGAGCGAGGGCGGGGTCCGTCTCGAGACGACCGACGCGACACCGCTCGAGGTGAGGATCCGCGCGGGACGAGCTCTTCTGCGCGCGGGTGGGTCCGGGGTCCACGCGAAGGACTTCCTAGGCCGGTTCAGGGCGGTCCTCTTCGGACCGGAGGACCTGGACATGGTGAGGGGCGAGCCGGAGCTCAGGAGGCGGGCGCTCGACGACCTGCTCGTCCAGGCACGCCCGGCGCACCGAGCTGCGAAGCAGGCCTACGACCGCGCGCTCCGCCAGCGGAACGCGGCGTTGCGCAACGGACACGAGCAGCAGGCGCGGGTGTACCACGCACCGCTCGCGGCGGCCGCCGCGCAGGTGGTCGACGCGCGTCGCCGTGTCGTGGCTTCCCTCGAGCCGCTCTCCGTCTCGCTGTACGACGAGCTCGCGGGAGCGGGGCGGCTCGTGATCCGTTACCGATGCACCGCGGACGACCAGGGACTGGAGGGGGAGGCTCTGGTCGATCACCTCCTGGCCGCGTACGACCGCGACCTGCCGGTGGAGCTGGAGAGAGGGATGACCCGCATCGGACCGCATCGCGACGACCTCGACCTCGAGCTCGACGGACACCCGGCCCGCGCGTTCGCGTCCCGCGGGGAGCAGCGCACGGTCGCGCTCGCCCTGCGCCTGGCCGAACTGCGCCTGCTGTCGGGGTCCGTGCTGCTGCTCGACGACGTCATGTCCGAGCTCGACCCGGACCGCAGACGACGGGTGTTCAAGGCCGTCGGGGGAGCCCAGACGATAGTGACCGCGACCGAGGCCGAGGCGATCCCCGAGGGCGTCGGCGTGGCGGCTACGTGGACCGTCCAGGACGGGGTGCTGCGTGCCGCTTGAGGACGACCGGCCGACCATCAAGATGCGCGGGGGGTGGCCGACCCGGCTGGGGGACGCGCTGCCTGTAGCCATGGCGAAGGTGGGACCGTCCGGGCTGATGGCCGAGTCGCGGGTCCGGCGAGCCTGGCCGGCCGCGGTGGGGCAGCAGGTGGCCGCGAACGCGTGGGTCCACAGGCTGCGTGGCACCACCCTCGAGGTGGCGGTCTCGGCCGACGTGTGGGCCAACGAGCTCAGCTACATGAGCCAGGTGATCAAGGACCGGATCAACGCGGTGTGCGGGGCCGGGACGGTGACCGAGGTGGTAGTCCGCAGGCCCCGGGGAAGACGTCGGTAGGGGGGTGGTCCGTGGTATAGTGGGAGCGTCCAAAAACCGCCTCTGACCTGCGGTTTCACGACCTCCACCACCACGACCGCCCGACACGCCGAAGGGACATCGATGGCACGCGCGACCGAAGAGCAGACGAAGACGGACGGGAGCCGCAAGGCGGCCGCGAACGCCGGCTACAGCGCCAAGGACATCTCGATCCTCGAGGGGCTCGAAGCGGTCCGGAAGCGTCCCGGGATGTACATCGGGTCCACCGGGCTGAAGGGGCTCCACGAGCTCGTCCGGGAGGTCGTCGACAACTCCGTCGACGAAGCGATGGCGGGGTACGCCACCCGCATCGATGTGACGGTCCTGGCCGATGGCGGAGCGCGGATCGTCGACAACGGGCGCGGCATCCCGGTCGACCCTCATCCCAAGTACCCGAAGAAGTCCGCCGCCGAGATCGTTCTGACCACCCTGCACGCCGGCGGGAAGTTCGGGGGAGAGGGGTACAAGAT
>DATLFR010000092.1 GCA_035540895.1 Actinomycetota bacterium
GTAGTCGAGCCTGATCCGGGCTGCCTCGAGCCGCGGGGCGGACGCCTCCAGGTAGCCGTGCACGGTCTCGATCCGGGCGCCGAGGGCCTCGAGGCCCTTGACGTGCAGGTCGATCCCTCGGTGCCCGAGGTTGCACCCACCGGGTAGGGCGACGCGGGCCCGCCCGGTCCGGGCGACCAGCGGACCCATGACCGCGGTGGAAGCCCGCATCCGGCGGACCGGCTCGTAGGGCGCCTCCGCTCCCAGCTCGGCCGGGACATCCACCTCGACGGCGTTCTCGCCGACCCACCGGACGGCCACCCCCAGATGGTGCAGGACGTCGCTCATCGTGGCGACCTCCGCCACCCGGGGCATCCTGGTCAGGAGGCTGGTACCCGGGGCGAGCAGGGAGGCGGCGAGCAGCTTCGTGGCTGAGTTCTTGGCTCCCGCGGCCGTCACGCGGCCCTGGAGGGGCATCCCGCCCTCGATCACGAACATATCGGCCATACGACTCTCCGAGGGGGTAGCGGCCACCTGGGGGTGCCGGACACGTCGGTGCCCCACAAGGCTAGCCCAACCGACCGCCGCGGGGCGCGCGCGCCTGGCGCGCGTCTGCCCCTCCTCGCTACCCTGGGTCGGCTCTCCCCCGACTCAGCGGAGGTACGACGATGCGCCGGATATCCCTGACCCTCGCCCTGGCGGCCCTGTTGGCGGGCGTGGCACCGCCCGCATCGGGCCACGAGAAGGGGTCGGCCGGGGCGCGGGAGCGCTTCGGGCGCGTCGTCCGGGTCTTCGAGGCCCGCGGGCACACGGCCTCCGCGCGTGGCTCCTCGAGCACCTGCCCGGCGGCGGCTACCTGCGGTGAGTACCGGGTCGGGCGGGCGCGGTGGGCGGTCGACGGGTCCGGGGTCGCGGCGATGAACTACCGGTACAACGACGCGGGCCGTCCCTCACGCGCTCCCGACGCAGCGACCGTGCACGCGGCCGTCCGCGCGTCCGCGGCCGAGTGGAACCGGGTGAACCCGGCGACGAGGTTCGTGGACGCGGGCACGACCACGGCCCGGCCGGGCGCGCTGGGGTCCGACGGGACCTGCGACGACGGCGTGAACTCCGTCGGCTGGCGGCCGATGTCGACCGGGACGATCGGACTCACCTACATCTGCTACGACCGGCGCACGTATCGGATCGTCGATATCGACACCGCGTTGAACGCGAGCCTGGGGTGGGCGAGCTTCTCGGCCGCCTCGCCGACCGCCAGCTCCTACGACGTGCGGTCTATCGTGACGCACGAGCTCGGGCACTGGCTCTCCCTGTTCGACCTCAGGACGTCGCGGTCGCGCGGCCTGACGATGTACGCGAGCGCGGGTCCCGGCGAGATCAACAAGAGGACCCTCGGCCTGGGGGACGCCCTCGGGTCCCACGCCGCGTACCCGTGCGGCACGCGGTGCGTGAGGTCCGGGCTCGTCTCCGACTAGCGGACCCGCTGGGGCGCCCGGACGGGCGCGGAGGGGGGTCCGGTCGCCCCGTGCTTGCGCCGGGCGGCCACGACGGCCGCGGCCAGCATCACCGTCGCCAGGACGACCGCCAACGGGGCCCGGGAGCCGGGTTTCTCGATCGTCAGCCGGGTGCTGGCCGTCACGTTCTCGGACCCGTCGAAGGCGACCAGCTGGACGGTGTGCTCGGCTCGCGCCGGGAGCCGGTCGGTGGGGGCGGCGAGCCTGACGAGGGCGGGTCCGGCCTCGAAGGTGCCGCGGGTGGAAGCGACCACCTCATCACCTCTCATGAGGCGGGCCGAGACCTGGGCCGCCTTCGGGACGACGAACCTCACCTCGACCTCGGCCCGGTCCGCCCCCCGGGGGACCTCGACCAGCCCGGGAGCGGCGACCCCCGATAGGACCAGCGGGAGGTCGTGTCCGGTGGGCGGCTCCAGCTGCAGCGTCGAGCCCGGACCCGGGCTGACCCTCCAGGTGCCGAGCGTGGAGGCGGCGAGCTCGTTGCGCCCCTCTCTGACCCGGAACGCGCCGTCCCCGGACACCCTCGTCTCCTCAGCCCCGGACCGCAGTCCCACGCGCAGCTTCGTCGCGCCCGTCCATCGCTGGGGCTTCAGTCCGCCGTAGTAGGCGCCCAGGATGGCCACGTGGTCGTCGCCCCTGTCCGCCCGTCCCTTCGCTCCCCACTGGCTCATCCCGACCCCGTGGCCGTATCCGCGTCCGTCGACCCTGAAACCGTCCGCCTCCTTCGTGACCGTGAACCTCGACGAGGGCAGGGTGATCGGAAGGAGCCGCCCGTCGGAGCGCTCGGAGGGGAAACGGCTGGGGTACAGCCGGTGCGCGGCGTCGCTGACCTCTCGCCGGAACCGCACGATGTTCATCTCCAGCTGTCCGCCCTGGGTGCGGATCACGAGCCGGCGGCGGTCCGGGTCCGCCTCTATCGTCTCGAGGACCCCCGCGAGGTCGAACGCCTTGCGCAGGATCTCCCGCATCTCCTCGTACGTGAAGCGGACCGTCCAGGAGCTCAGCGGGGACACGCTGTCCGGCTCGTCGGCGACGCCCTCCAGGTAGGGATGCGCACCCGAGGAGGGGTAGACGATCTCGTTGGGCAGCGTCCTGCCCCCGGAGGAGGCGTGGTACCGGGCCAGGATGGGCTCCCCACCGTGCAGCAGCACCTGTCCGGCCGTCTCCCGCACCGCGCGCACCCACCGCTCGCCCCCCCGGCGGCGTTCGGCCGAGACCCCGCTGTAGACCTGGCAGGCGACCGTCCCGCAGATGTCGTACCCCCGGGAGCGGTAGGCGCCGTTGGTCATCTCCCACAGGGCATAGGTCCTCGCCGCGACGGCCTGGGCCTTCAGCGCCTCCAGCGGCCAGGACGGGGGGACCTCGGCGATCCCCATCACGTACGACTCGAGGTCGACCACGTTGACCACGGACAGCCCCGCCCCCGACCGGCGGACCTCCAGGTCGCCCCGGTAGGATCCCCGCCCCTGAACCTGCAGGACGCTCCCGTCCGCCGGCTCGAACGTGACCGGGCCCCCGTAGGGGGCGGCCGACGCGGCGGGAGCGGACGCGACGAGGAGGGAGAGGGCGACGACGGCGAGGGCACGGGTGCGCATCGGTCCCATCGTACGGGGGCCGATGCTCCGTGTCGGCGATCAGGTGTTGAGGAGCCCGGCCTCCGCCGCCGTCCTCAGCCGGTTCGCATTCCGCATCAGCTTCGCCCGGTTCTCCGGCGTGTCGGACTCGGCGATGCGCCTCTCCGCCTCGTCCTTCTGCGCCTGCGCCCGGCTGAGGTCGATCTCCTCGGCGAGCTCCGCTCGCTCGGCGAGGATCGTCACCTGCCCCTCGAACACCTCGAGGAACCCGCCGTGCACGGCCGCGTACGTCTGCGCGTCAGCGGTCTGGATCACGAGCCGCGAGTGACTGAGCGCGCCGAGGAACGGCGCGTGCCCCGGCAGGACACCGATATCGCCCCCGTCGGAGCGCGCGATGAGGAAATCGGCCTCGCCCGACCACAGCTCCCTGTCGGGCGTGACGACGGACACCTGCAGCGGCACGTCTAGACCTCGGCTCCCATCGCCCTCGCCTTCTCGGCCGCCTCGTCGATCCCACCGACGTAGCGGAAGGCGTCCTCCGGGAGGTGGTCGAACTCGCCCGACGTGAGCCTCTCGAAGGACTCGATCGTCTCGGTGAGCGGCGTGTACTTGCCCGCAATTCCGGTGAACTTCTCGGCGGTGAAGAAGGGCTGGGACAGGAACTTCTGGATCTTCCGCGCCCGGGCGACGACGACCTTGTCCTCCTCGGTCAGCTCGTCGATCCCGAGGATGGCGATGATGTCCTGGAGGTCCCTGTAGCGCTGCAGGATCTCCTGCGTGCGTCGGGCGACCGCGTAGTGGCGCTCACCCACGTACTGCGGCTGCAGGATGCGGCTGGTCGAGTCGAGCGGGTCCACCGCCGGGTAGATGCCGAGCTCCGCGATCTGCCGCGAGAGCACGGTCCGGGCGTCGAGGTGGGCGAAGGTCGCGTGGGGAGCCGGGTCCGTCAGGTCGTCGGCGGGCACGTACACGGCCTGCAGCGACGTGATCGACCGTCCACGGGTGGAGGTGATCCTCTCCTGCAGCTCACCCATCTCCTCGGTGAGGGTCGGCTGGTACCCGACCGCGGACGGCATCCGCCCCAGCAGGGTCGAGACCTCCGACCCCGCCTGCGAGAACCGGAAGATGTTGTCGACGAACAGGAGCACGTCCTGCCGCTCCACGTCGCGGAAGTACTCGGCGATGGTGAGGGCGGAGAGGGCGACCCTGAGGCGCACGCCCGGCGGCTCGTCCATCTGGCCGAACACGAGCGCCGTCTTGTCGAGGACCTCCGCCTCCTGCATCTCCAGGTAGAGGTCGTTGCCCTCGCGGGTGCGCTCCCCCACCCCCGCGAACATCGAGACGCCTCCGTGCTCCTTGGCGAAGCGGGCGATCATCTCCTGGATGATCACGGTCTTGCCGACCCCGGCTCCCCCGAAGAGGCCGATCTTGCCTCCCTTCACGTAGGGGGCGAGGAGGTCGATGACCTTGATCCCCGTCTCGAGCATCTCGGACTTTGGCTCGAGGTCGCTGAACTCCGGCGGGTGGCGGTGGATCTCCCAGCGGTCGGAGGGCTCGATCCTCTGCCCGTTGTCGATCAACTCTCCGACCACGTTCACGAGGCGGCCGAGGATCTCGTTGCCGACCGGCATCTTGATGGACGCCTGGGTGTTGATGGCGTCCGACCCACGCGTCAGACCGTCCGTCGGCTGCATGCAGATGGCCCGGACCCGGTTGTGTCCGATGTGCTGTGCCACCTCGGCCGTGATGACCCGGCGCTGTCCCTCGGTCTCGCGACGGCGGATCTTGAGCGCCTGGTTGATCTCAGGGAGCGCGTCCGGCGGGAACTCGACGTCCACGACCGGACCGATCACCGACAGGATCCGTCCCCGCAGCTTCGGATTCTCCGCGACCAGGCGCTCGATCCCCTCCCACTCCTCGCGCTCCTGGTCGGCGATGGTCCATCCCTTGGTCTCCATGGCTGCTCCTAGCTCCTCAGGGCCTCGGCACCGCCGACGATGTCGGCGATCTCGGACGTGATCTCTGCCTGGCGGGCCTGGTTCGCGACCCGCGTGTAGAAACGGATGAGCTCCTCGGCGTTCTCGGTCGCCGACGACATCGCCCGGCGACGCGCGGCGTGCTCGCTGGCCGCCGACTCGAGCAGCGCCTGGTAGACCTTCACCTCGATGTAGGTCGGCAGCAGCTGCCCCAGGATGTCGGCCGGCGCCGGCTCGAACTCGTAGATGGGCGGGTACTGCCGGCCGCCCTCGATCTCCTCTGCCGAGACCGGCAGGACCTCCACGGCGACGGGCCGCTGGGTGAACATCGACGCGAACTCGGTGTACAGGATCCTCGCGCTCCCGATCCGGCCGCCCAGGAAGTCGTCGATCACCCTCTCCGCCACCTGCTGCGCGTCCTGGTAGGAGGGGGTCTCGGAGAAACCGACCCACTGGTCCTCCATCGGGATGCGCCGGAACCTGAACGCGGAGACGGCCTTGCGCCCCACCGCGTACAGCAGGACGTTGGACGCGCCGAGCTCCCGGCGGGTGCGCTCGGACAGGCGGAGCACGTTCGCGTTGTAGGCCCCGGCCAGTCCGCGGTCAGCCGTGATGACTATCAGCCCGGTGGGGGCCCCCTCGTGACGTTCGAGCAGGGGGTGCTCGAGGCGCTCCGTCGTGGCAGCCAGGTTGCGGATCACCGACCCGATCCGGTCGGAGAAGGGACGGGAGGCGCGCACGCGGCGCTCCGCCCGGATGATCCTCGACGCGGCGATGAGCTCCATCGCCTTCGTGATCTTCTTCGTCGACTGGATCGACCGGATCCGCCGCCTGGTCTCCCGGAGCTTGGCTCCCATCGCTAGACGGCCGCCTCCTCGCGGTTGCTCAACGACGCCTGGAAGGTCTGCTTGAACGCGGACACCGCGTCCCGGAGCTTGAACAGGATCTCGTCCGGGAGATCGCCGGCCGTGCGCAGGTGCTCGAGGATCTCCGGGTGCCGCGACCTGACGTACTCGAGCAGCTCCCGCTCCCAGCGCTGGATCTGCGCGACCGGGATGTCGTCGACGAAGCCCGGGATGTCCTTCGCCGGGAGCCCGGTGCCCGAGAAGATCGACACGACCTGCTCCTCGACCGGCATCGGCGAGTACTGGGGCTGCTTCAGCAGCTCGACCAGGCGCGCTCCACGGTTCAGCTGGGCCTGGGACGCCTTGTCGAGCTCGGACCCGAACTGCGCGAACGCCTCGAGCTCCCGGAAGGCGGCCAGGTCGAGTCGGAGCGTGCCGGCGATCGTCTTCATCGCCTTGATCTGGGCTGCCCCACCCACCCGGGAGACGGAGAGACCGACGTTCACCGCCGGCCGGACCCCCTGGTAGAAGAGGTCCGTCTCCAGGTAGATCTGACCGTCGGTGATGGAGATCACGTTCGTCGGGATGTAGCCCGAGACGTCCCCACCCTTCGTCTCCACGACCGGCAGCGCGGTCAGCGAGCCCGCGCCGAGCGTGTCGTTGAGCTTCGCGGCGCGCTCGAGCAGACGCGAGTGCAGGTAGAAGACGTCGCCGGGGTACGCCTCCCGCCCCGGCGGACGCCGCAGCAGCAGAGAGATCTGCCGGTACGCGTCGGCCTGCTTGGACAGGTCGTCGTAGACGACGAGCGCGTGCTCGCCCTTGAACATCCAGTAGGCGCCGATGGCGGCCCCCGAGTACGGAGCCAGGTATCGGTAGGGAGCCGGGTCGGACGCGCCGGCCACCACGATCACCGTGTACTCCATCGCCCCGTGCGCCTCCAGGGTGGCCTGGAACTCACGGATGGTGGAGGCCTTCTGTCCGATGGCGACGTAGATGCACTTCACGGCCTTCGGCGTGCCCCAGTACTGACGCTGGTTGATGATCGTGTCGATCCCGATGGTCGACTTGCCGGTCTGGCGGTCGCCGATGATCAGCTCCCGCTGACCGCGGCCCACGGGCGTCATCGCATCCACGGCCTTGATCCCGGTCTGGAGGGGCTCGTGGACCGGCTGACGGTCGATGACCCCGGGGGCCTGGATCTCGAGCGGACGGTAGCCGTCCTCCGCGATCGGACCCTTGTCGTCGAGCGGACGTCCCAGGGCGTCGACGACGCGGCCGAGCATCCCGTCGCCCACCGGGACGGACAGGATCCGCCCCGTCTGACGGACCGAGTCCCCCTCCTGCAGCAGCGAGGCATCCCCGAGGACGATGGCGCCGACGGAGTTCTCCTCCAGGTTGAATGCGAGCCCCTGCAGGTTGTGCGGGAACTCGAGGATCTCGTTGGCCATGCAGTTCGGGAGTCCCGACACGCGCGCGATGCCGTCACCGGTCTCGAGGACCCGGCCGACCTCCTCCACCTGCGCGGTGGGCTTCCAGTCGCTGATATGCGTCCGCAGGGCGGACGCGATGTCCTCGGGTCGGAGAGTGAGCTCAGCCATCTAGGGTCACCTCTGTGTGAGTCGCGTGGACAGCTCTTCCAGCCGACGGCGGACGGTGCCGTCGATCACCTGGTCGCCGACCTTGGCGTAGATGCCGCCCAGGATGCTCGGGTCGATGACCACCTTCACGTCCACATCCTTACCCGTCGCCCGTCCCAGCGCAGCGGACAGCCTCTGCTGCTGCTCCTCGTCGAGATCGGTGGCCGACCGCACCTCGGCGACCACCCGGTTGCGCTCCTGCGCCGCGAGGCTGTTCAGCGACTCGACGATCTCCGGGAGCTCCCGGGTGCGGCCCTGGGAGACCACGAACCCGATCAGGTTCCGGGTGTGCGGCGAGGCCTGAGCGCCGAGGATCTCGTCCAGGACGGCCTGCTTGCGCTCGTCGGGGACCGCGATATCGGTCAGGGCGGACCTGAGCTCGTAGTTCTGCTCCAGGACCTTGGCGAACCGGAACAGCTCGTCGGTCACCCGATCGAGCTGGCCCTCGGCCGAGGCCACCTGGAGGAGCGCCCTCGCGTACCCGGTGATGAGGTCCCCGGCCATCTCCGTCAGCTCCCCTGTCCGTCGGCGCCGACCGACGCTATGAACTGGTCGACGAGCTGACGCTGCGCCTGCGGGTCCGTCAGCTCGCGACCGACCACCCTGCGCGCGGCCTCCAGGGAGAGGTCCGCGACCTGGGACTGCAGCTCGGTGAAGACCCGGCCGCGCTCGGCCTCGGCCTCGGTCCGGGCGCGGGCGACGATCTGCCGCGCCTCCTCCTCGGCTCGGGCCACGATGTCGCGAGCGCGCTGCTCGGCCGCCGCGGTCTCATCCCGCATGATCTGGTCGGCCTGCGTGCGGGCCTCGGCGAGCTGGCGGCGCAGCTCCTCCCGCTGCTCCTCGGAGTCGACGCGCGTCTGCTCCGCCTTCTCCAGCTCGCTGCGGATCGCCTGCTCGCGCGCCTTGAGGCCCTCGCGGAGGCGGGGGAAGACGAAGAACGCCATGAACCCGAAGAAGATGGCGAACGCGATGGTGCCGAAGATGAGCTCGTCGGGCATCGGCAGAACGGTGCGGGTCGCGCCGCCCTCCGCCGCCTCCTCGGCCGCTCTGGCAAGCAACAGCTGGTACATGGTGTCTCCCCTCTCAGCCGATGAGGAAGAAGAGGACGAAGCCGAGCAGGGCGAGCGCCTCGGCGAGCGCGAACCCTAGGAACATGATCGGCCGGACGAGCCCTGCGGCCTCCGGCTGACGCGCGATCGCCTGGATCGCGTTGGAGAACACGAGCCCCACCGCGATCGCGGGACCGATCGACGCGAGGCCGTACACCAGACCCTGCCCGATGGGGGCGAGGTTCGCGGCCTCGGCCGCCTGTGCGAGTAGCTGCATGTTGCCTGCCTCCTTCCGATACCTGCTGTTGTCGTGTCAGTGCTCCGGGTGCATCGCCCCGGCGATGTACACCGCGGTGAGGATCGTGAAGATGAACGCCTGGATGCCCGCGATGAACAGCTCGAACCCCACGAGGATGATCGACATCACGAACGGGAACGGGGAGAGCACCCGCAGCAGGATCCCCTCTCCGTGGAGCAGGAAGTAAGCGGTCGCTCCGAAGAAGATGGCCAGCATCACGTGCCCCGCCACCATGTTCGCGAAGAGTCGGACGGCGAGCGTGAGGGGCCGGAAGATGAGGGTGGACAGCACCTCCACCGGGGTGAGGATCAGGTAGATCGGCTTCGGGACCCCCGAGGGGAACATGATCCCGCCGAAGTAGTGGCCGAACCCCTGGCTGCGGATACCCACGAAGAGGAACAGCACGTAGGAGAGCAGCGCGAGGAAGGCGGGGAAAGCCATCCGGCTCGTGATCGGGAACTGGATGCCGGGGATTATGCCGAGGACGTTGAGGGAGAAGACGAAGAAGAACATCGATGTCAAGAACGGCATGAACCTCTCGCCCTCGGGTCCGATCGTGGGATGGACGATGTTCTCCCGCACGAAGTCCACCCCGACCTCGAGGAAGTTCTGGAGCCCGGACGGGACCAGCTTGAAGTTCGCGAAACCGATCACCCAGATCAGCGTGAGCAGGGCGACGGTGGCGAACAGGAAGACGATCATCCAGGACAGGTGGAACGTGATCCCGGCGAGCTTGTAGGTCGCGAACGGGACCCACTCGAACAGCTCGGCGATCGTCGGTACGTGGAACTCCGCCCCTTCGGCGGCAGCAAGGAGTCTCATCGGGCCATCCTCCAGGCAGGCACGTAGGACTTGCGGGCGTAGGCGACGCACTCGGCGCCTAGCAGCACGGCGAGGGTCGCACAGAACGAGACGGCGAGAGCGGGCCTGTCCACCCAGGCGAGCGAGGTGGCGAGGCTGAGGGCGGCCAGCACCCCGCCCATCCGCACCACCCA
>DATLFR010000093.1 GCA_035540895.1 Actinomycetota bacterium
CCAACGGACGGCCGCCTTCACGTCCTCCAGCGCGGCCGGCCAGCCCGCCTCCCCGGAGAACCGGTACTCGCACGTCGCTCCCACGAACCCGCGATCGGACATGTAACCCGCGTGCCGGATGTTCATGAGCTTGTCGCCGCCCATCCACCCGCCCCCGTGGACGAAGAGCACGGCCGGCCGCGGCGGGGACGGCTCGGCCGGACGGTAGATGTTGACGTGGAGGTCGCGGCCCCCGCCCGTGCCGTAGACGAGGTCGTGCTCGGCCACCCACCCCTCGGGGGCGTCGGGCGGGGTGACCCACCACAGCTGCTCCCGGACCGTGTACGGCAGCGGCGGGTACATCAGCTGGTCGGGGTCGGCCCCCTCGAGCTCGACGATCCAGTCGGGCTTGGAGTACATCGCGGGTCAGTGTCGCAGGGCCCCTGCTAGCCTGTCGACCTATAAGCGAAGTAGCCGGAGGTGGGTATGAGGATCGTGTCCTACACGGACGGTGCGGGAGCGGCCGTGGGCATCGTCGAGGGGGACGAGGTCCGTCACGCCGGGCTCGACGTCTGGGCTCCGAACCCCACCGACGAGACCCGGCCGCTCGCCGAGGTGAAGCTGCTCGCACCCGTGCCGAGGCCGGGGAAGATCATCTGCATCGGTCTCAACTATCGCGACCACGCGGCCGAGTCCGGGATGCCGGTCCCCGAGACCCCGGTCGTCTTCGCGAAGTTCGGCAACACCGTCTCCGGGCCGGGCGACCCGATCCTGATCCCGCCGATCACCTCCGAGGTCGACTACGAGGCGGAGCTCGCCATCGTCATCGGGAGCCAGGCGCGCGCCGTCGGCGTGGACGAGGCGGCGCAGCACATCCTCGGCTACACGTGCGTCAACGATGTGTCCGCGCGCGACATCCAGCTCGGCGACGGACAGTGGGTGCGTGGCAAGAGCCTGGACACCTTCTGCCCCATGGGGCCCTGGATAGTCACCCCCGACGAGCTGGGCGACCCGACAGGTCTCCCGATCCGCTGCGTCGTCAACGGTGAGGTCCTCCAGGACTCCAGCACCGCCCAGATGGTGTTCGGCCCGGCGGAGCTGGTCAGCTTCCTGAGCCAGGGGATCACGCTGGAGCCGGGCGACGTGATCGCCACGGGGACCCCGCCCGGTGTGGGGTTCGCGCGCAAGCCGCCCGTGTACCTGCGCCCGGGGGACACCGTCTCCGTGCAGATCGACGGGATCGGGGAGCTGACGAACCCGGTGGAGGCGCGCTAGCGGGCCGAGGGGTCGGCGAAGCGAGACTCGGGGACGAGCGGGTACCAGTCCGGACGCTGCGGGTCCCGGTCGTAGGCGTAGCCCCCCAGCTCCCGGTACAGCTCCGAGTAGCGCTCGAGGCGGTCGCGGTCCAGCGTCACGCCGAGGCCGGGTCCGGACGGCACCGCGATCTCGCCGTCCACGTACCGCATCGGTCCGCCCTCGATCACATCGTCGGTGAGGTGGTGGTAATGGGCGTCCGCGGCGAAGCGCAGGTTGGGCAGGAGGGCGCCCAGGTGCAGCATCGTGGCGAGCTGGATCCCGAGCTCCCCCGAGGAGTGCACCGAGACGCCCCACCCGAACGTCTCGCAGACCTGTCCGGCCCGCAGGGCCTGGCGCAGACCTCCCCAGAAGGTCGTGTCGAGCAGGATCACGTCGACCGCGTCGAGCCGGATGCACGCGGCCAGCTGTTCCAGGTTCGTCACGACCGTGTTCGTGGCGGTCGGGATCGAGATCCGGTCCCGGACGCGTCTCATGGCGTCCAGCCCGAGCGTGGGGTCCTCGAGGTAGTCGTTGCGGAGGTCTTCGATGGCCCGGGCCACGCGGATCGACTCCTCGACCGTCCAGACGGCGTTGGGGTCGAGGCGAACGGAGTGTCCGGGCAGCGCCTCGGCGACCGCGCGCAGCACCTCCACGTCGTGGTCGGGCGGGAAGACGCCGCCCTTCAGCTTGTGGCTGCGGAAGCCGTGCTCGGAAGCCAGGTGGCGCGCGTGGGAGACCATGTCGTCGGGCGTGGTCTCGCCTCCCGCCTCCTGGCCCCGGTACCGGTAGAAGAGGTACGAGGCGAACGGCACCGAATCGCGCAGGGCACCCCCGAGCAGGTCGCAGACGCGCACCCCGAGGGCTTTCCCCATGAGGTCGAGGCAGGCGAACTCGATGGCCGCGTGCAGCTGTCCCCGCGCGTTGTAGAGGGAGGCCGTGGGGTTCATCAGCTTGAACCGCAGCGCTTCGAGGTCGAACGGGTCGTGGCCAGCGAGGTAGGGCTGCAGCCCGGCGAAGGCGGCCTCCGCGCTCTCGCCGCCGCCCCCCATCTCCCCGAGCCCGACGAGCCCCGCGTCCGTCTCCACCTCGACGACGGTCCGGACG
>DATLFR010000094.1 GCA_035540895.1 Actinomycetota bacterium
GGCTGGGGGTCTTCCGGCCCGAGGAGGTCGGTCCGATCTCCGTGCAGGCGCCGAACGGGGTGGTGGACATCGTGGTCGAGGGCGACGCCGAGGCGGTCGAGACGGCGAGACGCTACCTCTCCTACTTCCAAGGACCGGTCCAGGACTGGACCTGCGCCGACCAGCGGGAGCTGCGCTCGGTCGTCCCGGAGAACCGGATGCGCACCTACGACGTGCGGCGGGTCATCGAGCTCCTGTCCGACGAGGGGACGGTCCTCGAGCTGCGGCGCGCCTTCGGACAGGGCATCGTGACCTCCCTCGTCCGGATCGAGGGCCGGGCGCTCGGCGTGATCGCGAACGACCCGTCCCACCTGGCGGGGGCGATCGACGCGGACGGGGCGGACAAGGCCGCCCGCTTCATGCAGCTCTGCGACGCCTTCGACCTCCCCATCCTGTTCCTGTGCGACACCCCGGGGATCATGGTCGGCCCCGAAGCGGAGCGCACCGGGCTCGTACGCCACGTCAGCCGGCTCTTCGTCACCGGCGCCAGCCTGACCGTCCCGCTCTTCACGATCGTGCTCCGCAAGGCGTACGGACTCGGAGCCCAGACGATGGCGGGCGGGAGCTTCAAGGCGCCGTTCTTCGGGGTGGCCTGGCCCACCGGTGAGTTCGGGGGGATGGGGCTCGAGGGAGCGGTGAAGCTCGGGTTCCGGCGCGAGCTCGAGGCGGTGGAGGACCCCGGGGAGCGGCAGGCGCTCTTCGATCGGATGGTCGCGGCGGCCTACGAGCACGGGAAGGCGCTCAACACCGCGACGCACTTCGAGATCGACGACGTGATCGATCCGGCCGAATCGCGGACGCGCGTGGTGGAGGCCCTCCGGTCGGTCCCCCCGCCCCCGCCGCGCACCGGCAAGAAGCGTCCCTGCGTGGACACGTGGTGACCCGCGGCGGGCCGCGCGAGGTCCGATAGCATCGACCTGCCCATGCGTCCTCGCCTCCCGATGCTCGCCCTGGTCCTGTTGGCCGCCCTTCCGGCCACCCCATCTGCCGCCGTCGCCGGCCTGCAGGTCGATGGCCCGCTCACCTTCCACGCCGCCCCGGGACAGGTGCTCGACCTCGGCCCCCTGGGCTCCTACCGCGGGACGGTGGAGATCCGCCGGGCGGGCGGCGGACTCACGGTCGTGAACCAGCTCGACCTCGAGGAGTACACGCTCGGCATCCGTGAGGTCCCCGGGATGTGGCCGATGGAGGCCCTGAAGGCGCAGGCCATCGCCGCCCGCACCTACGCCCTCTGGGAGAAGCAGGGCGGCCGCCATGCTCCCAACGGTTTCGACATCTGCCCGACCGACGCGTGCCAGGTGTTCCGGGGTGCGCAGCTGCCGGACGGGGAGCCCGGCGCCCGGTGGGCGGAGGCGGTCCGGGCGACCGCCGGACAGGTCCTGCTCCACGACGGCGCGCCCGCCCTGACCCGGTACCACGCGAGCTCGGGTGGGCGGACGCTCCCCAACCATGTCGTCTACCCCGGGTCGCCGCCCCGTCCGTACCTGATGGGGATCGACGACCCGGACGACGCCGTCTCGCCGATGCACCGCTGGACCGCCGACTTCCCGCGTGACGTCCTGGAGGCGCTCCTGCGGGCGGAGCTCGGCTTCGCCGAGCCGATGACGTCGGTCCGGGTGGAGGGCTCGACCGCGGTCATCGAGCTCGAGGGAGCCGAGCCCCGCACGATCGCGCTCTCGGCGCTGCGGACGTCGTTCAACTCCCGGGCTCCCCAGATGTTCGGCGACCGCTACCCGGGCCCGAGGTCGGATGGACAGCGCCTCCCCTCCACCATCCCCTCACCCCGGTTCACGGTCGAGGCGTACGAGGGCGGGTTCCGCTTCAACGGCCGCGGCTGGGGACATGGGGTCGGGATGAGCCAATGGGGAGCCAAGGGACGGGCCGACCGGGGTCAGACGGCTGCGCAGATCCTCGGCGCCTACTACGGAGGTCTGCAGCCGCAGCCGTGGACCGGCGACGCGACGATCCGCGTGGGCGCGCTGCCGCAGGGCTCCCAGGCGAGGGTGTCCTCGTCCGGACCGGTCACCGTGGGCGGCACCCCCGAGCAGATCTGGTCGGAGGCGACCGGCGAGTGGCTCGTACGCCCCGGGCCGGGCCGCACCCTCGTGGTCGACGGGCCGGCACTCCCGCCGCCGCCGACCCCGGAGCCCACCCCGGTGCCCGAGGTCTGGGAGAGGGCCGCATCCCGGTCGACGACGCGACTGGCCGCCGCTCCTGCCGGGCCGGCGGCCCGTTCCTCTCGCACGGGGCTGATGGCCCTCGCCGCGCTCCTCGCCGCGGGCGCCTCGATCGCGGCCCAGGGAGACATCCGACCCCGGAAGACGTAGACTTGCTCCCGAGGGTTTCACGGTTTCGATCTTCCGACTCTGCGCTTCCCTCCTGGCCGCTCCGGCGGCCGGATCTGAACGGAAAGGAGGGATACGCATGTCGCAAACAGGAACCGTCAAGTGGTTCAAGGACGACAAGGGCTACGGCTTCATCGCCGGCGAGGACGGCGTTGAGGTGTTCGTTCACTTCTCCGCCATCCAGGCTGAGGGCTTCAAGTCCCTGTCGGAGGGTCAGAAGGTCACCTACGAGGTGACCCAGGGCCCCAAGGGCCCCCAGGCCTCCAACGTCCGCCCCGCCTAGCGCGGAACCGCTATCGCGAGAGGGCCCGCCCATGCGGCGGGCCCTCTTCGCGTCCGGGATGTTCCGATATGTCGGAGATCGGGCCTAAACCCCGCAGATGAGGGACCGATGTAGTGCCATATGCCTAGTTCACCGGACCGAGACCTCCGCGACCTCATCGCCCGCAGCGACCCGGAGACGATCAGACGGCTCATGCGTGACCTGGACCGCATGACGATCCGACAGGTCCCGCCCCCTCCGCTCCCCTACCTGCGGCAGACCGGACCCGCCCGCTAGTTCCTTGGAGCGCGGGTCCGCATGGGTTACACCATGACCCGTGCGCCTGAGGTCCCGTCGCGACCGGAACCCCTCCC
>DATLFR010000095.1 GCA_035540895.1 Actinomycetota bacterium
GGGGAGGCCTCGTTCAACTCCTCCACGCTCGTCCGGATCCTCGCGGTGGCGGTGATCGCCCGGATGACGAACCTGACCGTCGCCGCCCTGGCGGCCGGGTCCCTCGGGATCCTGGAGGCGGCCTTCCAGTGGTCCTTCGGCAGCGTGACCGTCCTCGACGGGATCCTGCTGTTCATCATCGGCGCGATCCTCATCCTGCAGCGGCACCAGCGCTCCAGGGCCGAGCTCGAATCCGCGAGCTCGTGGCGGTCGGCTCGCGAGATCAGGCCCATCCCCCCGGAGCTGCGCGGGCTCCCGGTCGTCCGCAGCTGGGTGCGCAACCTCACCCTGCTCGGTGTCGCGCTCGCACTGGGGATCCCCTGGCTCCTCTCGCCCAGCCAGAACAACCTGGCCTCGGTGATCCTTATCTACGCGATGGTCGCGCTCTCCCTCCTCGTGCTGACGGGATGGGCGGGACAGATCAGCCTCGGGCAGTTCGCGTTCGCCGCCATCGGTGGATACGTGGCCGGCCGCGTCATGCTCCCTTTCCCGGTGCCGCTGCTGGCCGCCGGCATCGTCGGCGCCGTCTCTGCGGTCGTGGTCGGGCTCCCCGCCCTGAAGCTCAGGGGTCTGCACCTGGCGATAACCACGCTCGCGTTCGCGCTCACGACGACCACGCTGCTCCTGAACCCGAGCTACCTCGGCGCCGGTCTGCCGGACACGCTCGACCGGCCGACCCTCGTCGGGATGCAGCTCGAGGACGAGCGGATCTTCTACTACCTGTGCCTGGCCCTCATCGCCCTGCTGATCGCGTCGGTGACGGGACTGCGGCGCAGCCGCACGGCCCGGGCGTTGATCGCCTGCCGGGACAACGAGGCGGCCGCCCAGTCGTTCGGCATCAACCTCACCCGGGCCCGGCTGACCGCCTTCGCGGTCTCCGGGACGATCGCCGCTATAGCGGGAGCCCTGTTCGCCTACCACCAGCACGGGGTGCGGGTGCAGGCGTTCGCCGCCGACCGCAGCGTCACCATGTTCCTCATCGCCGTGATCGGCGGCATGGGGTCCATAGCCTCGCCGCTGATCGGAGCGGCCTACTACGGGGTGCAGCTGATCCTGGCCCTGCCGCCCGCTGTCCAGGGGCTCATCAACGGTGGCGGGGGGCTGCTCGTCCTGATGCTCCTGCCCGGCGGCCTCGGCCAGGGCGTCTTCGACATCCGCGACGCGATCCTGCGCCGGGTCGCCCGGCGTAACCGGATCGTCGTGGCCAGCCTGGTGGCGGATGTCCGGACGGCGGAGGGCGATATCGACGAGGTGTCGCCGATCGCCCCGAAGATCCGTCCCGGCGGCGGGACGATCTTCGTCCCGGAGAGGTACAGGCTGCAGGGCCAGTGGGCGCTGCCGGTGGGCCCGCGCCAGGCCGGGACGAAGGAGGAGGGCCGAGGTGGCTGACCCGAAGCCGGACCCCCTGGTCACCGCGCTCGAGACGGCCGACCAACCGGCTGCGCTCTCCGGCGGGCTCGACGCGCTCCTCGGCCGCCGGGTCGACCACCGCGACCTCGTGCCCAGCGCCCGGGAGAGGCGCCTGGGAGCCGAGGCGCAGGACGGGTTCGTCTACGAGCGGCCCGACGAGAGGGCGGAGCGGGTGCCGGTGCGCGAGCGCTTCCTCGCCTACCTCCGCGACGCCGACCCCCGGGGGGTCGGGGGGTACCGCCGGGCGCTGTGGATCCTGCCGATCGCCGGGATGTTCGGACAGCTCGACCAGAGGATCCTGGAGACGCTCGGACCCGAGATACGGGCCGACTTCGGCTACTCGATCCAGTTCCTCGCGCTCATCCTCACGCTGTTCAGGTTCATGCAGACGATCATCGGCCCTCTGATGGGGTACCTGGCGGACCGGGTGAGCCGGATCTGGATGTTCCGGATCGGCTCCCTGATCAGCAGCGGCTCGTCCATCCTGTTCGCGGTCTCGACGGGGATCCCGTCGATGATCACCGCGAGACTGGGGGGCGGGCTCGGGGACTCCGTCGCGCTCCCGGCAGGGTTCCCGCTGCTGTCCGACTACTTCCCTCCGCGGGGACGCGCCCGGGTCTTCGCCTTCTTCGCCTTCGTGACCACCGCGGGCGGCGTCGTCCTCCCCCCGTTCGTGGGGTTCGTCGCCGGTCGGGCCGGGTGGAGGACCGGCATGCTCGCCTTCGGGGTCCTGGGCCTGCTCGGCGCGCTGATGCTGTTCCTGCTCAAGGAGCCGGTCCGCGGCTACTACGAGCGGGTCGAGATGGGAGCGTCCGAGGAGGTCGCCCAGCGGGAAGAGAGGCCCATGAGCTGGGGCGAGGCGTGGCGGGCCGCCGCCAGCATCGTCACCGTGCGCAGGCTCTGGTACTCGACCCCTTTCAACGCTCTGTCCGGGTACCTCTCGGGCATCTTCCTGTTCCTGCTGCTCGCCGAGTCCTTCCAGATGTCCCCCGCGCAGCGTGGCTTCTTCGGGACGGTCACGGCGATCGTCACGATGATCGCGCTGCCGTTCGCCGGAGGGGTGGCCGACCGGCTGCTCGCCGACCGTCCGGCCCGGGTCATGGTCCTGTACGGGGGCCTCGGCGTGATCGGCGGCATCCTGCTGATCCCGATCGCGCTGTTCCGGTCGCTGCCCGTCGTCTTCCTGTGCATCCTGCCCATGACGTTCCTGGGTGCGCTCATCCAGCCCGCCCAGGGTGCGCTCTTCTCCCTGCTCATCCCTCCGCGCCTGAGGGGACTGGGGATGCAGACCTTCGTGCCCTGGCTCCTCCCCGCCCTCATCGCGGCTCCCATCCTCTCGGGGTACGCGGACGCATGGGGGGTGCAGCGGGCGTTCCTCATCATCCCGCCGCTCTCGATCATCGGGTCCCTGTTCGTGCTGAGCGCGGCCACCGGCATCGAACGCGACCTGCGGGCCGCCCGGGCGGCCGCGATGGCCGACGAGGAGGCGAGGAGGGCCCGGGAGTCGGGTCGCAACAAGATGCTCATCTGCCGCGACGTCGATGTGACCTACGCGGGGACCCAGGTGCTGTTCGGGGTCGACTTCGACGTGGAGGAGGGCGAGGTGGTCGCCCTCCTGGGGACGAACGGCGCCGGGAAGTCGACGCTCCTGCGCGCCATCGCCGGGATCCAGGAGGCTTCGAACGGAGCCATCTACCTCGACGGCCAGGACGTCACCCACGTCCCCCCCCACGAGAACGCGCGCAACGGGATCGTGATGGTGCCCGGCGGACACGCGATCTTCCCGACCCTGACGGTCGAGGAGAACCTGCGGACCGCGGCGTGGATGTACCGCGAGGAGGAGGAGTACGTCCGGACGAAGACCGAGGAGGTCCTGGACATGTTCCCCATCCTGCGCGAGAGGCTGAACGAACAGGCGGGGAACATGTCCGGCGGCGAGCAGCAGATGCTCGCGCTGGGTCAGGCGTTCCTGATGCGCCCACGCCTGCTGATGATCGACGAGCTGTCCCTCGGGCTCGCTCCTCAGGTGGTCGAGCGCCTCCTCGACACCGTGCGCAGGATCCACGCCGACGGGACCACGATCATCCTGGTCGAGCAGTCCCTCAACGTCGCGCTCACGATCGCCGAGCGGGCCGTCTTCATGGAGAAGGGGGAGATCCGCTTCGACGGGTCCACCGCCGAGCTGATCTCCCGGCCCGAGCTGGTCCGGTCGGTGTTCATGGGGGGCGCCGTGTCCGGACGCAGCCTCGGCACCACCCGGCGGGCGTCCGGGTCCGAACGGGAGAACCTCCTGCAGGTCCGGGACGTGTCCGTGAGCTTCGGCGGCGTGCGCGCGCTCACGGGGGTCTCGCTCGACCTGTCCGCGGGTGAGATCGTCGGCATCATCGGGCCGAACGGAGCCGGGAAGACGACGCTCTTCGACGTGATCTCGGGCTTCGTCCAGCCGGACGGCGGATCGATCTCGATCGGGGCGCGTGACGTGACGCCGCTCGGTCCGGACGCGAGGGCCAGGCTGAGGCTCGGCCGGTCCTTCCAGAACGCGACCCTCTTCGGGTCGATGACCGTGCGCGAGAACATCGCGGTCGCGATGGAGCGGCGGGCCGTGGTCCGCAACCCGGTCCTGGCCGCCGTCTGGGCGCCTCAGGTGCGCCAGAGCGAGCGGAAGCTCTACCAGCGCGTCGACGCGCTCATAGAGATCCTGGGGCTCGAGGCCTACGCCAACAAGTTCGTCGGGGAGATCTCCACCGGGACCAGGCGGACGGTCGATATCGCGTGCATCATGGCCTCGCAGCCCCGCGTCCTGCTCCTGGACGAGCCGTCCTCGGGTCTGGCTCAGGCGGAGACGGAGGAGATGGGGCCTGTGCTCACCCGGCTCGTGCGCGAGACGGGAGCGGGGCTGCTCGTGATCGAGCACGACATCCCGCTGATCACATCGGTCTCCGACCGACTGGTGGCGATGGAGCTCGGACGCGTGCTGGTCGCGGGAGACCCGGCCGAGGTCGTGAACCACCCGCAGGTGATGGCGTCCTACCTGTCGGCGTCGGAGGGGGTGCTCCACCGATCCGGTGGAGGGAAGCTCGCATCCATGCTCCGAGCCGCGGGCGTGAACGGCAACCGAGAGATCGACGAGGAAGGCGAGGTCGAGGCATGAGCTCCAGGAAGAAGGCGACGAGGTCGCCGGCGAAGCTGTCGCGCCAGGCGTTCCGCGACAGGTTCGAAGAGATGGTGTCCAACATCGGCCGCGTGATCAAAGGGAAGGACGACGTCGTCCGGATGTCGCTGACCTGCCTGCTGGCCAACGGTCACATCCTGTTCGAGGACATGCCCGGCACCGGCAAGACGATGCTGGCCCGGTCGATCGCGCAGACGATCAACGCCGAGAGCTCCCGAATCCAGTGCACGCCGGACCTGCTCCCGGCCGATGTCACCGGGTCCCCCGTGCTGGACCGCAAGACGGGTGATTTCATCTTCCGGCCCGGCCCCGTCTTCGCCAGCGTCTTCCTCGCCGACGAGATCAACCGCGCGTCGCCGAAGACGCAGGCCTCCCTCCTCGAGGCGATGGCCGAGCGCAACGTGACCGTCGACGGGGTCACCCACCCCCTCCCGCGGCCCTTCTTCGTGCTCGCCACGCAGAACCCGATCGAGCTCGCCGGGACCTTCCCGCTCCCCGAGGCGCAGCTCGACCGGTTCCTGTTCAAGCTCTCGCTCGGCTACATGGACACGGAGGCCGAGATCGAGGTGCTCGACACGAACCGCAAGCAGCACTCGATCGAGTCGCTCGAGCCGGTCGTCGACACGGCTGAGGTCATCGCGATGATGGAGTGGTGCACCGAGGTCTCGTGCTCCGACCCGGTGAAGCGGTACATGGTGGAGCTGGTCCAGGGGACGCGCAACGACCCCGCCCTGCTCGTGGGAGCCAGCGCGCGAGCGACGATGTCGCTGTTCTCTGCCGCCCGGGTGCTCGCCGCCTCCCAGGGACGTGACGACGTGCTCCCCGACGATGTGAAGCGGCTGGCCATGCCCGTACTCGCGCACCGCATGCTCCTCACTCCGGACGCGATGCTGCGGGAGGACACGGTCGAGCAGGTCGTCGAACGTCTCGTCACCCGGGTGAAGATCCCGACCGGAGCGGGTGGGCGCCAGCCCGCCGCGGCCACCGCGTGAGGACGACCGGTTGAGCGCACCGACCGCGGCGATCCGCCAGCGCGGACGGAGCCGGGCCACGAGCGACCTGGGCGAGTGGCTCGAGCGGAGGCTCGGCATGACCACGAGCGGTCTCGCCGTCATCGGTTTCGCGGTGGCGGGCTGGATCCTCGCCCGGCTGATCGGGAGCCGGTCCATGTTCCTGCTCGCCTACGGCGGGGTGATCGTGGTCGCCGTGGCGTACTTCCTGGCTCGGCGCAGGCTGGCCGTCGACGCGAGCCGCTCCGACCTCCCGACGCGGGTGCGGGAGGGGCAGTTCGTCGAGGTCGAGCTGGCGCTGGAGGCCAAGCGGCGGTTGAGCACGATCGTGCTCGAGGAGGAGCTCGCGCCGGAGCTGGGGCTCCCGGTGAGGGTGCCTATCCCGCTGCTCCCGCCCGGGCAGACGGTGAACCACGTCTACACGTTCACGCCCAGCATGCGCGGCGTCTACACGGTCGGACCGCTCGTCGCCACGTGGAGCGACCCCTTCGGATTGACCCGGAAGCGGATGGTCCTGACCGAACCGGTCGACATCATCGTCCACCCCACGACCGAGGTGGTGGACGACCGAGTCCTGAGCCGCGAGTGGGAGGACCCGCCCATCCGGCCCCCCGTGTCCAAGCCCTGGCCGACCGGTTTCGAGTTCTACGGGATGCGCGACTACGTGTCCGGGGACGACCCGCGACGGATCGTGTGGCGCGCCACGGCCCGCACCCTCGACCCAGACAGCGGGACCGGACGCTACCTCGTCCGGGAGGCCGAGCAGGGGATCACCGACAGGGTCGGGATCTTCCTCGACACCCACGCGGACACGCACACGCCCGGACATCCGAGCGACACCTTCGAGCTCGCGGTCAAGGTCGTCGGATCGCTCGGGACGAAGCACCTCAAGGACGGTTTCGCCGTGACCGTGGACAGCAACGGGGGTCGCATCGCCGCTCAGCTGCGAGGTCAGCGCGCCCGCATCCCGCTCCTCGACGCGCTCGCCCGCGTTCAGCGCGAGCCGCAGCCGCTCGGCGAGGGGATCGCCCGGGTGCTGGGCGACCCGAGGCGGGACACGCACATCGTGATCGTCACCCCGTACCTGTCGCGCGACGCCGCGCGCAAGATCCGCCTGCTGATGGACCGCGGCGTCTCGGTCCTGCTCGCCCTCCTGCAATGGGACGACTCCGACCCCGAGTCGATGCACCGGGCGGGCGGCCTCGGGTGCAACATCGTCGAGGTGAGCCTCGGGAGCCCCCTCGGCCCGGTGTTCAGGCGCGTCATGGGAGCGGCGAGCCACCGATGAGCGTCACGGAGGCCCCGGACCTCACCCTCGAGATCCCGGCCGACGCGGAGCTCGAGCCGCGCCCGGAGGACCAGCCCCCCGGCGACGATCTGGTCAACGTCCCCCTCACCTGCGCGTCCGTCTTCCTGGCCACGGCGGGAGCCGGCTGGATGGCGGCCGGTGTCTTCCCCGGCGCCTTCCCGCGGGTGGTCGCGCTGGCCGGCGCGGCCATCGGCGTCGGCGTGGTGGCGGGCTCCTTCCGGACCAGCCGGCCCAGCCTCGTGCAGTACCTGGCCCTCCCCGCGGCGGTCGTGGCGGGGGCGGTCCTGGTCATCCCGGACGCCACCGGCGGCACGGCCAACCTCCCGAGCCTCGTGGCGGAGGCCGTCCGGACCGGTGGGATCGCCCAACCTCCCGTCCCGTTCGACCCGGGCTGGCGGTTCCTTCTCCTCGTCCTGACCTCCTTCGTCGGATCGGCGGCGGCGTCGCTCGGCACCGGCCTCAACCGGGCCAGGCTCGGGCTCCTGATCCCGATGCCACTGTTGATCGGCGCTGCGCTCGTCCAGCCCCAGGAGGCCTCGGCGATATCGACGATCGTCGCGCTCGGGTTCGCGGTGGCCGCGCTCGCCGTCTCCTACGGCGTCGAGCTGGCGCGCGAGGGAGCGACCTCCGGGAGCTTCGAGGCGCGACGCCTCGTCCGGGGAGCCGGCGCGCTCGGTGCGCTCGTCGTGGTGCTGATCGTGCTGAGCCAGGCCGGTTTCCTCTTCCCCGACACAGAACGGGACCAGGTGATCCCACCCTCCAAGCCCGAGCGGCAGCCGCCTCAGCGCGACCGGGTCCTGTTCGAGGTCACCTCCGACCGGCCCGGTCCGTGGCGGCTGGGCGTGCTCGACGTGTACCAACAGGACGGCTGGGCGATGCCTCCCTACGACACGAAGAGGTTCCAGGAGGTCGGGGAGGACGGTTCGATCCCTCCGGCGCCGGCCGGCCGAGCCGACGCGCCCGCCCCGAGAGCGGCCGGGGAGCAGCGGGAGACGTACGAGGTCACCTTCCGGGTCGCCGATATGGAGGGACACGTCGTGCCCACGGTCGCCGAGTCGTCGGCGGTCGAGCGCAGGGACCCGTTCCCCCTCCAGTTCGACCCCCGCACCCAGATGCTGCGCCTCCCGCAGAGCCGGGCCTCGGAGGGCATGACCTACACCGTCCGGGCTCCCACCCCTCCC
>DATLFR010000096.1 GCA_035540895.1 Actinomycetota bacterium
GCCTCGCTCGACTCACATCGGTCGCGCTGCGCGCGATGCCGTTCTGGCTCGCTGCGTTGTCCGTGGGAGCCGGGGCCGCCGTTGCCACAGCCGGGCTCGTCGCCTCGGCCGGGCAGCCCGCTCCCGCTCCCGCCGGACCCACGCCCGGCCTCACCCTCGAGCCGGCCGGCACACCGCCCCCGGACCCCACACCGCAGCCGGCGGACGGGCGGATCGCGGGCACGGTCCGGACCGCCCAGGGGACGCCGGCCGCCGGGACCGCGGTGACCCTCACCCGGTTCGAGGCGACGACGGAGGCCGAGCGCCGGGAGACGACGACCGCGGATGACGGCCGCTACACCTTCGAGGGCCTCCCCACGGGCCCCACCGATGCGTACGTCGTGTCGGCTGCCTACGAGCAGGCGACCTTCCCGAGCGACGTGCTGGTGCTCGACGCGGAGCGGGACCGGACCGTCGACCTCACGGTGGCGGCCGTCACCACCGACGACTCCGTGGTGCGGGTCGAGCTCGACTCGACGCTCCTGACCGTCGTCCCCGCCGGGCTGGACGTGCTCCAGATCCTCAACGTGCTTGTCGACGGGGAGGCCGCGTTCACGGGCGGCCTGCGGCTCCCCATCCTGGAGGGCGCGTCGGGGTTCGAGCCCAGGCGCGGGCTATCGCGCCAGCTCCTGCGGTTCGACGATCAGGACCGATTGACGAGCGACGCCCCGGTCCTCCCGGGCCGGACGGAGATCGTCTACGGGTACACCCTCCCCCGTCCGGCCGAACGGTCCACCATCGTGCGTCAGCCCGATCACCCGACCGATCGGCTCGAGCTCCTGTGGGCGGGCGACGTCACCGTCGACGCCCCCTCCCTCGAAGCGGCGGGAGAGGTCTCGGTCGGCGGTGTCAACGCCAAGCGGTACACGGGCCGCGACCTCGAGCCGGGTGAGCGGGTCGAGGTGGCCCTCACGTTCGAGGGTCCGGCCGGGTGGCCACGGACCGCGCTCGTGGTGGGCGGAGTGGTCGTGGCTCTGGCGCTGCTGCTCTTCCCACTCGTACGACGCAGACAGCCGGGCGGGACGGCGTGACCGCCGTCTCGCTGCGGCAGGTCGTCCGCCGGTACGACCGGACCCGGGTGCTCGACGGGGTGGACCTCGAGGTCCCGCCCGGACAGCGCGTGGCCGTGCTCGGACATAACGGCGCGGGCAAGACCACGCTGCTGCGGCTGGTCGCCGGGCTCCTCCGGCCCGATTCGGGCGCGGTCCGGGTCGCCGGGGCCGACCCGACCCTCCCGGCCGCTCGACGGAGGATCGGGGTCCTCGGGCACGCGCCCGCCCTCTACTCCAACCTCACCGCGGCCGAGAACGTCCGCTTCTGGTCCGGGCTGCATGGCGTCGGACCCGGCGAGGGGCTCGGGATGCTCGCCGGCCTCGGCATCGACCCGTCCGACGACCGGCGCGTGTCCGCCTTCTCGCAGGGGATGCGCAAGCGGGTCGGGCTCGCGTGCGCGCTCGCCCACCGTCCCTCGGTGCTCGTCCTCGACGAGCCCTACGCCGGCCTCGACGCGGAGGGGGTCGAAGCGATGACTCGGCTCCTGCTCGGCTCCCCGGGGGCCGTCCTGATGGCGACCCACGAGCCCGAGCGGGCGTCCTCCGTCTGCGACCGGGTGGTCGAGCTCGCGGCCGGCCTCGTCCGGGAAGCATGAGGACCCTCGGCCGCCTGGTCTGGAAGGAGGCCCTCGTGGAGTCGCGAGGGCTGGAGCGGGCGTCCACGCTCCTGTTCTTCGGGGCCGCCGTCCTCATCACGCTGCAGTTCGCGCTGCCGCCGGGAGCGGAAGCGCGCCCGCTGGCGGCGGGCGGGTTCGCATGGGCGACGCTGCTGCTCGCCTCCATGCTCGAGGTGCGTCGCACCTTCGACTCCGAGCGGCGCGACGCCACGCTCGACGGGCTGCGGGCGGCTCCCGTGGACCCGGTGCTCATCCTGTCTTCGAAGCTCCTCGCCTCCCTCGTCCTGCTCGGGGCGCTGGCGGCGGTCGTGGTCCCGGTCACGGCGGTCCTGTTCGGCGGCGACCTCACCCGCGTCCTCGAGGCGATCGGGGTAGCCGTCCTCGGGCTGGTGGGGGTCCTCGGGTGGGGGTTGCTGCTGGGAGCGATGTCCGGGCAGACCCGCTCGGGGGAGCTCGTCGTCCCGGTCCTGCTGTTCGGGCTCCTCGTGCCCCAGACGATCGCCTGCGTCCGTCTCCTGGGGCACCTCCTCGGGGGGGCACACCTCGAGAGCACGCTGACCGGCTACGTGATCCTCATCGGGTTCGACCTCGTCTCCGTGGGCACCTCGATCGTGCTGTTCGACTACGCTCTGGAGGAATGACCGACCGGCTCCCCTCCGCGCTCCCGCTGGCCGCGCTCGTCGCCGTATCGGCCGCCCTCGGGCTCATCTTCCTGTGGGCACCGACCGAAGCCGTGCAGGGAGACGTCCAGCGCATCCTCTACGTCCACGTGCCGGCCGCGTGGCTCGCGTACCTCGCCTTCGCGGTGGTGGCGGTGGCCAGCGTGCTCGTGGTGGCCAGCGGCCCCGAGCGCTGGGACAGGGTCGCCGCCTCCGCCGCCGAGGTCGGCGTGCTGTTCACGACGATCGTCCTGGTGACGGGCTCCATCTGGGCCCGCCCGACCTGGGGGGTCTGGTGGGTCTGGGACGCACGCCTGACGACGACCCTCGTCCTGTGGGCGGTCTACGTCGGGTACCTGCTCTTCCGCTCGCTGACCCCGCCCGGAGCCCGGCGCGCGCGGGTCGCCGCGGTCATCGGGATCATCGGAGCCATCGACATCCCGATCGTGCACTTCGCCGTGACCTGGTGGAACACCGCCCACCCGGAGCCGACCGTGATATCGCGGGCCGGCCCCCAGCTCACGTCCGAGATGCTGACCACCCTGCTGGTCTCCCTCGCCGCGTTCGCGCTCGTGTTCGCCTGCCTGCTCGCCTTACGGGTGGCGCAGATGTCGGCGCGGGAGCGTCTGGACGTCCTCGAGGCCCATGTCTGAGGCGCTGGGATGGCTGGCCGCCGCGTTCGGCGTCGTCTGGGCGGCCCTCGCCCTCTACCTGTGGCGCCTCGCGCGGGAGCAGCGCCGTATCGCCGACCGTATCTCGCGGATCGAGGGCCGAGCGGACGACCACCGCTGAGTGAGCGGGTACCCTGGAGCGGCCATGCAGGTTGCAGACCCCCCCGCGCTCCAGGCACCGCCATCCGGACGCCGGCTCAAGTGGGCCCTCGGGATCGGACTGATCCTCGCCGGGATCGGCGGGCTAGGGGCGTGGGCGATCGCCTCCCCCGACGCACTCTCCTACTACCGGACCCCGTCTGAGATCGCGGCGGCCGCGCCCGACCCGCAGACGCGGGTCAAGGTAGGCGGCCGGATCGTAGACGGGAGCCTGGTGCGGGACGGCTCCAACGTTCGCTTCCTCGTCACGGACGGCGCCCACGAGGTCGAGGTCCACTACAGCGGCGAGGTGCCCGACACCCTCCAGGAGGCGACGGACGCGATCGCCGAGGGCCGGATCGGCCGGGACGGGGTGCTCGTGGCGGACCGCGTCCTGGCCAAGTGCTCGTCGAAGTACGTGGCCGAGGACCACCCCGCCACCACCGGCTGATGCTCGGACGCGGGCTCATCCTGGTCGCATGCGGCTTCGCCGCGTACGCCTCGGTCGCGGCGCCGGCTTCGATGCGCCGCCTCGACGGCAGGTGGACGGTCGCCCGCCCCGAGCTCCTCGACAGCGCCCGACGCGCCGTCGTCGCGGTGGCCGCGTCCTTCACGCTGGCCTCCCTCTTGCTCTGGTGGGCCCTGTTCACGCGCGACTTCTCGATCGCCTACGTGGCGGAGGTGTCCAGCCGGGCGACCCAGCCCTGGTACACGTTCTCAGCCTTCTGGTCGTCCATGGACGGCTCCCTGCTCCTGTGGTGCTGGATGCTCGCGCTGTACGCGGCGATCTTCGCGGGCGCCCGCCGGCCCGCGACCGAGCCCTTCCTCGGGTGGGGCATCCCCGTCGTCGGCGTGACGATCCTCACGTTCGGACTGGTGACCGCCCTCGCTTCGAACCCGTTCACGCCCTCTGAGGTCGTCCCGGCCGACGGACGCGGGCTCAACCCGCTGCTGCAGTCGCCCGGGATGGTCATCCACCCGCCCCTGCTGTACCTGGGCTTCACGGGGCTCTCCGTCCCGCTCGCCATCGCCGTCGCCGCCCTCGTAACCCGATGCACGGGAGCGGAGTGGCTGCGGGTCGCTCGGACCTGGGTGCTGACGCCGTGGCTGTTCCTGGGCGCGGGCATGGTGCTCGGGGGAGCCTGGGCGTACACGGAGCTCGGGTGGGGCGGTTACTGGGCGTGGGACCCGGTGGAGAACGCAGCCCTGCTCCCGTGGCTGGCGGCCACGGCATTCCTGCATTCGTCGGTCGTGCAGGAGAGGCGCGGGATGCTCAGGGTCTGGAACATCTTCCTCGTGCTGGCCGCGGCCGACCTCGCCGTGTTCGGGACCTTCCTCACCCGGTCCGGGCTCCTGTCGTCGGTCCACACGTTCGCCGAATCTCCCATCGGGCGGTGGTTCTTCCTGTTCCTGGCGGCCCAGACGCTCGTCGGTTTCGGGCTGCTGGTCTGGCGCCTCCCCCACCTGCGAACTGAGCACCACCTCGACTCCCCCGTCTCGCGCGAGTCGGCCTTCCTCGTGAACAACCTGCTCTTCGTGGGGGCGACCGTCGTGATCCTGTGGGGGACCATCCTCCCGCTGATCACCGAGGCGCTAACCGGGGAGCGCCTCGCCGTCGGTCCCCCCTTCTTCAACCGGATCATGGCGCCGCTCGGTTGCCTGCTTCTGATCCTCGCCGCGATCGGACCCGTCGTCCCATGGAGGCGCGGTTCGCTCCGCGCGATCGCCAACCGCCTGAAGGGCCCGGCGGCGGTCGCGTCGGGGGTGACTCTCCCGCTCGGCGTCGCGCTTCGCAGCGTCGCCTTCGCGGCGGTGGTCTGGGTGGCCGTCCTGCTGGCCGCGGCCAGCCTGGCCGAGATCGCCCGGGGGGTCCGGACGAGGCGCGCGACCGGTGCCCCCTCACCCGTGAGATCGGCGTTCAGGACGAGCCCGCGGCGCTACGGCGGTTACCTCGTGCACCTCGGCATCGCGGTGATGACGGTCGGGTTCGCAGGCAACGTCTTCCACTCGCAGACGGAGGTGGCGGCGTTCCCGGGGGACCGCTTCACCTTCGCCGGGTTCGAGTTCCAGCACCGCGAGCTTCAGCGGTCCGTCGTCCCGGACAAGGATGTGAACCTGGCCGTCCTGGACGTCTCCCGCGGCGGGCGCCGGTTGGCCACGCTGCGCCCGCAGCTCAACATGCACCCCAACTTCGACCAGCCCCAGTCCGAGATCGCCATCCGGACCACCCCTCTGTCCGACCTCTACGTGATCCTGGCCGGCACCCGCGCCGACGACGATGGCGGGACGCCCTGCACGCTCTCGCGGGCGACCGAGTGCGGGCGGGTCGTGTACCGCATCCACCTCAACCCGCTGGTCTTCTGGGTGTGGGCCGGCGCCGCGATGTCCGTGATCGGGTCGGTCGTGGCGCTGGTGGCAGGCCGTCGCCGCCCGCCCGCCCCCCAGCGGCCGCGGATACCCGCTCCGGCCCAGGAGGCGACGCCCGCATGGACGTCGTAGCCCTCACGGTCGTGCTCATCGGGCTGGCCGCGTTCGTCGCCGCCCCGCTGTACCGACCTCGCCTCCCGTCGGCCGGCGATCCGGGCCGGACCGCCTCTCTCGTGGCCAGGCGGGACGCGCTCCTGCGTGCCCTGCGCGACCTCGAGGCCGACCGCCGTTCCGGACTCGTCGACCCGGAGGTCTACGAGGCCCAGAGGACACCGCTCGAGTCCGAGGCCGCCTCGGTGCTGCGCGCCCTGGAGATGGGAGAGGCGACTGACGTTCGGTCATAACCGCTGGTCAGCGACGCGTCACGCGGAATACGCTGGTCAGGGCCTCGGTTGTGAACCGCTTCACGTTTGTCTCCAGGGCCTTTCCGGGGTTAGAATCGTCCGACCATGCTGCTGATCGTGGCCCTCACCGCCCTCACGGTGGCGATCGCTCTCCCCCTCTGGTGGATCGTGCGATCGGACCGACGGCTGACGTGGACGACCGCCACGTTGATGGGCATGTGGCTGACCGTCATCGGGATGCTCCTGATCGCCGAGATCCCCTCACGGATGCTCTACTGGTTCGACTCCACCCACACCGCGCTGGCCGAGCACATCCCGATCGCGCCGCTCGCCGCGTTCATGGAGGGTGACACCTACATCATCATCCGCGACATCGTCGTCAACACCATCCAGGGGGCTTTCTTCGTGCTGCTGTTCGTGCTCGCCTACCTCTGGGGTGAGCGCCAGCGGAAGGCGGGTAGGTTCAAGGCATGAACGAGCCCATACGCTTCGACGGAGAGCACTTCAACATCGCGGTGATGGAAGCCGACGACATGAAGCGCGCCAAGGGCGCGAAGAAGTACCTCGGCTTCATCCCGGAGCTCTGCATAGTCTGCGGCGCGTGCGTCGACCACTGCCCCTGGCACTGCCTGTTCATGGTGGACGCGGGGGCCGTCGAGGGCGAGGACGCGGCCCTGATGGTCGACGACGCCATCAAGCAGGACAAGCCTCACGTCATCTTCTGGGTTGACGACACGGAGTGCACGCGCTGCAACATCTGTGTCGAGCGATGCCCCACGGACGCCATCACGATGGACAAGCTCGCCAAGGCGGGCGCAGGCGGGAAGCGTCAGCTCGGCACCACCTGAACGGGCGACTAGGGACCAGGGCTAGAGGAGGAACTGGTGGCGAGACGGCTCCGTCCGCGGAAACCCGACCTGTCCAACGTCCCTGAAGAGCTAGACCGCAAGATCCGAGACAGCCAGTTCTGGAAGGCCGTCTTCCGTCCCGGCTCCCCCTTCCGTCGCGGTTACCAGGACAATCCGCGGAACCGGGCCATGGTGATGGTCAACAACCTCCTCTACCACCTGCACCCGGTGAAGGTGAAGAGGCACTCCGTCAGGTTCAGCTACACCCTCTGCCTCGGCGGCCTCTCGTTCTTCCTGTTCGTCATCCTGACCCTCACCGGGATCTTCCTGATGTTCTACTACCGCCCTACCGACCCCGAGGCGTGGCACGACATCGCGGCGCTCCACACGACGGTCAACCTGGGCTTGCTGATGCGCAACATGCACAGGTGGGGCGCACACCTCATGGTGTTCTCGGTCTTCCTGCACATGGCCAGGGTGTTCTACACGGGCGCGTACAAGCCGCCGCGCGAGTTCAACTGGATCGTCGGCGTGCTCCTGTTGCTGCTGACCCTGCTCCTCTCGTTCACCGGGTACCTGCTGCCCTGGGACCAGCTGGCGCTCTGGGCCGTCACCGTGGGCACGAACATCGGGGGCTTCGCTCCCGTGATCGGCAAGCAGGTGAACTTCGTGCTCCTGGCGGGGACCGAGATCTCGGGCGCTACCCTGCTCCGCTGGTACGTCCTGCACGTACTCTTCTTCCCGTTCATCATCGTGATCCTGATGTCGGTTCACTTCTGGCGGGTCCGCAAGGACGGGTTCTCGGGCCCGCTGTAGACCGAAAGGAACCTGGGATGACCGACACCGACCTCCCCGTCAAGCCGCAAGGAGGGGCTCCGCCGAAGGACCGCCTGCTCGCGGTCGTGCGCCAGGAGGCCATCCAGCGCATGCAGCGGGTGCCGGAGGACAAGATCAACGTCTGGCCTCACCTGCTGATGGCCGAGTTGGTCGCGCTCCTGCTCTGCTCGGTGCTCCTGTTCGTCCTGTCGATGATCGACGTGACGTTCCTCGAGCTCGCCAACCCGAACCAGACGCCGAACCCATCGAAGGCGCCCTGGTACTTCCTGGGCCTGCAGGAGCTGCTGCGCTACTACCACCCGCAGGTGGCGGGTGTGACGATCCCCCAGTTCACCCTCTTGGGGCTCATGGCGCTGCCTTTCGTCGACCGCAACCCGAGCGTGAGGCCTCAGGACCGCAAGCTCGTGATCGTGCTCTTCACGATGTTCATGATGTACTGGGCGACCTTGACGGTCATCGGCTCGTTCGTGCGAGGGCCGGGCTGGAACTGGGTCTACCCCTGGGACGACTGCGGCGACAGGGCCTGCGTCTTCTTCGAGATCTGACGTAGCCGAGAGGAGGAGAAGGTGGACGCCGTCACGGTGGTGGTCGGGCTGGCCGTGGTGCTGGCCGGCATCGGCTTCCTGCTGCTGATGGGGACGCTGCTCAGGCGGCGCCCGCCCGCGACCGCGGGTCCATCCGGGATGCGGGTCGTCCCCCGGGCCGGTCGGTCTCCCGCGCCCCCTGCCCCCACGGCCGCAGCCGCCGTCCCCGACTCGCCGGAGGTCCAGGTGAACCGGCGGATGTTCCTGAACCGCACGATGCTCCTGGCCATGACGGGGCTCGGCGTGGGGATGGGAGCCGGAACCCTCGCCTTCCTCTGGCCGAACCGGGTCACCGGGTTCGGAGGCGTCATCCGCGCGGGCACCCGCGACGAGATCCTCGACGAGATCCGGTCCCAGGGGCGCCCCTACTACAGCTCGGAGGGCAGGTTCTACCTGGTGCCTTACGAGAGCGAGGACGAGGAGAACCCGTACGTCCAGGCGGGCGTCGCCGCGGGCGGCCTCATGGCCCTCTATCAGAAGTGCGCGCACCTAGGCTGCCGGGTGCCCTTCTGCGAGACCTCGCAGTGGTTCGAGTGCCCCTGCCACGGCTCGAAGTACAACTACGCCGGCGAGGTCATGCCGGGCTCGCCCGCGCCCGCCGGGCTGTGGAGGTTCAAGATCAACATCGAGAACGACATCGTGTTCGTCGACACGTCCGAAGACACGGCCCAGCCCGCCTTCGGGGTGGACACGATCAACCAGCCGCCTGCCGGTCCCCACTGCATCGCGGTGGCGGAGGGCTCTCACTGACGGACGTGGAGGGCGCCGGGAGATGACACCGCAACAGATAGCCGTCCTCGTCGTGGCCGCCACACTGGGGCTGCTCGTGGTGCTCCTCCTGCTGTACGGGCGGCCGCGCCGGACCCAGCAGGAACCGCTGCCCCAGAACTTCTCCCGCGGGGACACCGACACCGTGCTCGAGACCTCCCGGCTGCACAAGATGCAGGTCTGGGGGATGGCCGGCGCCGCCGTATGCGCGGGCTTCCTGGCCGTCTACATGGTGAGGGAGCCCTTCCGGGCCGCGAACTACGCGAGGAGCTTCCTCGACGTCTCGACGGAACGGGGCGAGCGCATCTGGCTCGAAGAGGCGGAGTGTGCGGGGTGCCACGGTCCGGACGGGAGCGGCGGCTTCGCGGCTACGGACACCGAATGGCCCGCTCCGCCACTCAACAACGTCTTCCACCGGTTCACGCGGCTCCAGATAAAGGAGATCGTCGAGCGCGGGCGCCCCGGGACCCCCATGCCGGCGTGGGCCGTCTCCTTCGGTGGGCCGCTCAACGACCAGATGATCGAGGACGTCCTGAACTACATGGAGCACGAGCTGCAGGTCGAGCGCGAGGAGCGCTTCGAGCTGAGCGCGGACATCACCGAGGGCCGGACCGTGTTCGAGCAGAAGTGCGCGGTATGCCACGGCGCGGACGCCCGAGGACGACCGATGGGACAGCCGGTCCCCACCTTCTACGCCCCCGACCTCACCACGTCGTTCGAGCGGCTCGGGCGCGGTGTGGCGCGTCAGCAGCTGCAGCGTCAGATGTTCATCGAGAGCGACGGCCAGCAGCCGACCGCGGACGCGGTGATGCAGCGTCTCCAGTCGATGCCGGTCGAGGACGTACGGGGCTCCGGTGAGGCGGCGGTCCGGATGACGGTCGAGGAGGGGCGCCCGAACACTCCGATGCCCCCATGGCGACACCGCATCACCGAGGAGCAGATAGACGCGGTCATCGCGTACCTCAAGAGCATCCAGCGCGGCGCGGGGGGTCAGCAGTGATCGAACACCCGATCGGCCTCGTCATCTTCATCGGCTCGATCATCGTCTTCCACGGGAGCGTCTACGTACTCATCGCGCTCAACACGGGATGGCGGTTCGGCTACTGGATCGCGTCCACGTCGCTGTTCGGGCTGATGTTCATCATGTCGGTGTTCTGGGTCGTCACCGCGCTCGGACCACGAGGCGTCGAGCCCCATTGGATCGTCCTGGGGGCCGATGCCGACCGGGTCGGGCAGGTCACGGTCGACGACGTGAACCTGTCCTCCCTGGGCCGGTACCCCGGCGGCGGGTGGGAGTCGGTCGAGGAGGGAGACCCTCGGTTCGAGGAGGCGGACGCTTTCCGGTCCGCCGTCGGGAACTGCCTCGACGCCCAACCGGACGCGCTCGCCGAGGTGGAGCGCGACGTCTGCACGCAGGCCCAGCAGCTGCTGCCGACGGAGCTCCCGCGGATCGAGGGGATCCCGATCATCGCGACGAACGAGGTGACCGCGATCAGGTTCATCGAGGAGGAGGGCCTGCTCCTCGCGCAGGCGGAGGTCCGCCCCATCACGCGCGACCCGCGGGTCACCGACGACCCCGAGGGCCAGCTCGTCGGTGAGCCGTTCGTGGTCGCGGCGCGGCGGGACCCCGGGACCCTCCGCCAGCCCGCGTTGAGGTACCTCGCGGGCTCGACGATCCTGCTGCTGATCCACCTCTGGGGGCTGTCGCGCGCGGAGCGGCGCGTGCTCAGCCCGATCGTGGCGCTGTAGCGCGCGAGAGCGCGCCGAACAGGTCCAGCAGCTCCTCCTGGCTGTCGAGGCAGAGGTCGGCCTCGTCGCGCAGGTCGGGCGGCGATTCGTCGGAGACCACGGCCACGCAGACCGCGCGGGCCGGGAGGGTCCGGGCGCGGCGGAAGGCCTCCACGTCCGCCACGTCGTCGCCGGCGAAGAGGAAGGCGTCCAACCCGTCCGCGAGCTCCGCCAGCGCGTCGCCCTTGCCGGGTCCGGGCTCGGTCAGCTCCTGAACGAGGCGGCCCGCACGCACCTGCAGTCCGTGCGTCCGAGCCAGCTCCTCCGCGGCCGTCCTGACCTGAGGCTCGGCATCCGGCGCGAGACGGTAGTGGACGGCGACCCCGTGCTCCTTCCGCTCGACGTATACGCCGCCGATCCCGGCCACCGCGATCTCGGCCTCGTCGGCGACACCGGTCCAATCGGCTCCCGAGGGTGGGGTGGCCCTGTCCGAGCGCTGCCGCCCGTAGGACCCGGCGAGGACCACGCCCCTCGGGTCCAGCCTGGACCGTACGTCGCCGAGCGACCGTCCCGATATCACGCCCACGCGGCCGAACCGCTCGGCCAGCGCCTCCAGTACCTCGACCGCGCCCGGCAGGGCGGCTGCGTCGTCTGGGTGGTCAACGATCGGGGCCAGGGTGCCGTCGAAGTCGGTGAAGACCCCGTTGCTGCGCGGGTCGGCGGTGAGGAGACGGACGACGTCTTCGGGGCTCATGCGTATGGTAGTCGCGAGTATATGTCCCTCCGCAGGACCTTCCCCGCCGCCCTCGGCCTGCTGGCGCTCGTCTGCGCCGGCTGCGCCGACGACCGCGTCCGTCTCGAGCGCGGTCCGCTCGGACCCGCCTCCTACCGGGTCACCTTCGAGGTCACGGGCGACCCCGCGGTGCGGACCGAGCCCGTCACCGCCCAGCTCACCGTCACGGACCTGGGGGACGGGGCGGCCCTGCGGCTCGACGTGGGGGACGAGATACCGATCGTCACCGAGTTCGTGCGCGGGCCGGACGGGAGGCTCGTCCTGGACACGGTCCAGGGGGTGTCCCCCTCCAGCGCCGGGGAGGCGGACCTGGCCTCCATAGTCGACCAGCTGGACCCGCCGCTCGCGAGCGGACCCGTGCGGATGCGGGAGCCGTGGTCCGCCCGGCGGCGGATCACGACCGAGGTCCTGCGGGCGGACCTAACGACCCGTCTGGAGGTCGTCCGGTTCCATCGGGTGGCCGGGACGGACGCGGCCGAGCTCCGCGGCACGGTCACGGGACGGCTCCGGACGACCGGCACGACCGGGACCTTCGACGGCCGGGTCGTCGGAACGACCACGATCGATTGGGCCCTCGCGCCCGGGCGGGTGGCGGCGAGCCGCACCGAGCTGAGGTGGGCCATCCCCGATATAGGGACCGTGCTCCTGCGGACGTCGGTCTCCCCTTCCTAGGAGGAAGGGTTTCGGGGCCGGGGCGCCGAACACTCCCAGGCAACCGAGTCCACGGAGGGATCATGAGGAAGAGGATGTTCGCTGCCGTCCTGCTGGCCGGCATCGTGGGAGGCTTGGCCCCGCTGGGAGCGGGAGGCGCCCAGGCCAGCGACCCCTGCAACCCGGTCCTCGGCATATGGACCCGCATCGGCGTATACACCCCGGGTCCCGTCGCCGACGCGTCCGGTGTGAGCAGCGTCGGACACATCACCTACGAGAACGGGAACCGAGGGTGCGCTGCCGGTCCATACACGGGGGTGACCGTCGATACGGCGGTGATCCAGCCCGGGGCCACGCAGGCCCTGGCGAGCTACTGGGACCCGCGCGACCGGGCCGCGCACGGCTGCATCCACAGCGAGCGGGGCATGGTCAGTCACGCCGGACAGCACGGCACCTGGTGCGGCCTGTGGGAGGTGAAGCACGACCTCGTCTGGGGTGACCCCTACCCGGACAGCCCCTGGGTCGCGCTCGACCCGACCGTCCCGTCCGACCAGATCTGGGCCACCTCCGAGGGCCACCGGTCCGTCAACTACCGGACGCTGCCCGCCTACGCGGGGGTCTGAGGTCCCGACCAAGAGGGGGCGTCCCGCGGGACGCCCCCTCATCCTTTCCTCAGGGCCTCCATGAGCGCGGAGACATCCTGGTCTCCCAGTCCCGAGGCGACGAGCCGGTCCTCGAGGTGGGCGACCAGGTCGGAGAGCGGGAGGTTGACGTTGGCGCGGCGCGCCTCGTCCAGGGCGATCCCGAGGTCCTTGCGGTGCAGAGCGAGACGGAACCCCAGGGGGTGTCGGCGCTCGACCATGTTCCGGGACCGGTTCTCCAACACCCAGGACCGGCACGCCCCCGACCCGATCGCCTCGAGGACGCGCTCCACGTCCAGGCCGCTGCCCTCGGCCAGCGCGACACCTTCGGCCACGGCCAGGTACATCCCGCCCACGATCACCTGGTTCACCGCCTTCGCGGCCTGTCCGGCTCCCAGGGGACCGACATGGGTCACCTTCGAGCCGACCGCCTCGAAGACCGGGCGGACACGTCCGATCACCGTGGGGTCGCCGCCGACCATGACCGTCAGCGTCGCCGCCTCGGCTCCCTCCGACCCTCCGGAGACAGGGGCGTCCACCAGCTCGAGCCCCGCCTCGGCCAGCCGGGACCCGAACGACCGGGTGGCTCCCGGAGAGATGGTGGACATGTCGATCACCACCGTGCCGGGGCCCGCTCCGGACACGACCCCTCCCGGACCGAACAGGACCTGCTCGACGTCCGGGGTGTCGGACACGATGACCACGACGGCCTCGGCATCCCGGGCCGCGTCGGCCGGTGTGGCGGCGCGGGCCGCGCCGAGCGCCGCCAGCGGCTCCTCCTTGACGCGGGTCCGGTTGTGGACCGTGACCGCGAAGCCGGCCGACAGGAGGTTACGCGCCATCGGTGCGCCCATCGTCCCCAGGCCCACGAACCCGATCCGGCGCATGAGCCACCCTACGCCGAAGGCGCCCGCCGTGGAACGGCCGGTAGAATCAGTGGGGGTCTCTCGAAGGAGCAGACATGGGTCGCGCTGACGGGGGCCCGGAGGAGCACGCGCGACCGTGAGCCAGAGACAGCGTCACCTTCTCATCGCCGACGACGAACCGGATATCCGCTTCCTGCTCAAGCGCATGCTGGACCCGATCGGGTACCAGGTGACGGAGGCGTCGAACGGGGAGGAGGTCCTGGACCACGCCCGTCGCTCACGGCCCGACCTCATCCTGCTCGATCTCAAGATGCCCGTCATGGACGGCTTCGAATGCTTGGAGAAGCTGAAGGGCGACCCCGCGCTGCGCGCCGTGCCCGTCGTAGTGGTGACGGCGTGGGGGGAGCTGCTCGAGGGCGAGCCGGCCATGGCCTGGGCCGAGGCGTGCGTGGCCAAGCCGTTCACGGCCGACGTCCTCCTGCGCATCGTCGACGAGGTGCTGGCCCGCCCGAGGCCCGGCTAGGCACGCCATGTCGCTGAGGGAGCGCCGCCACACCACCCACGAGGTGACGAACCAGCCTCCCCCCCTGCCATCCCATGACGCGTTCGCGAACGACCTGGCGCTCGCCGAGGCGGTCGCGCGCGAGGGAGCCGGGTGGGCGGCCCCGGAGCTGAGCGACCTCGGGCGGTTCGTAACGAGCGATGAGACCCTCGAGAACGGCAGGCTGGCCAACGTCCACCCTCCAGTCCTGCGCACCCACGACCGCTACGGCAACCGGGTCGACGCCGTCGAGTTCCATCCCGCCTACCACTGGTTCATGGAGGCGTCCGTCCGGGCAGGTATCCACGCTGGTCCGTGGGCCGATCAGCGCCCCGGCGCCCACGTGGCGCGGGGAGTCAAGCTCTACCTGATGTCCATGGCCGAGGCCGGGCACATCTGTCCGGTCTCGATGACGTACGCGGCCGTCCCCGCCCTCCGGCGCCAGTCCGACCTCGCCGCGGTCTGGGAGCCGCGTTTCGCCTCCCCCGTCTACGACCGCCGTCAGCTCCCGGCTCCCGACAAGGAGGGAGCCCTCTGCGGGATGGCGATGACCGAGAAGCAGGGCGGCTCCGATGTGCGGGCCAACACGACCGTCGCCGAGCCCATGGGTGGCGGCGAGTTCGCGATCACCGGCCACAAGTGGTTCTGCTCGGCTCCCATGTGCGACGCCTTCCTGGTGCTCGCCCAGGCGCCGGCCGGGTTGTCCTGCTTCCTGCTCCCGCGGTTCACCCCGGACGGGGAGCCGAACGCCTTCCGTCTCCAGCGCCTGAAGGACAAGCTCGGGAACCGGTCGAACGCGTCGAGCGAGGTGGAGTTCGAAGGCGCCTGGGCGCACCTCGTCGGCGAAGAGGGACGCGGCGTCCGCACCATCATCGAGATGGTGAACCACACCCGGTTGGACTGCGTGCTCGGCTCCGCCTCGGGCATGCGGCTCGGGACGGTCCACGCCATCTGGCACGCCTCCCACCGGTCGGCGTTCGGGGCCCCCCTCGTCGAGCAGCCGCTCATGCGGGAGGTCCTGGCCGACCTCGCGCTCGAATCGGAGGCCGCGACCGTCACCGCGATGCGGCTGGCCAGGGCCTACGACTCGCAGGAGCCGCAGGAGGTGGCGTTCAGGCGCCTCGCCACGGCGGTCGCCAAGTACTGGATCTGCAAGCGGGCACCGGTCCACGCCGCGGAGGCGCTCGAGTGTCTCGGTGGGAACGGATACGTGGAGGAGTCCGGGATGCCGCGCCTGTTCCGCGAGAGCCCCCTGAACTCGATCTGGGAGGGGTCCGGGAACGTGATCTGCCTGGACGTCCTGCGGGCGATGGCTCGGGAGCCGGGCTCGGTGGAAGCCTTCTTCGAGGAGGTATCGGGGGTGGACCCCCGCGTTGACGCGGCGGTCACGTCGCTGCGCGACGAGCTCGCCGACCTCGACGCGATCGAGAGCCGGGCCCGCCGGCTCGTCGAGAGGATGGCGCTGATCCTGCAGGCCTCGCTGCTGGTGCGCAACTCTCCTGCCGTCGTATCCGACGCGTTCTGCGCATCGCGTCTGGGGACCGACTGGGGGCGGGCGTTCGGGACGCTCCCCCGGGGCTGCGACGTCGCGGCGATCACCGCGCGGGCAGGGGTGGCGTGACGGGGTCACGCACGGTCCTCGTCACCGGTGCCAACTCCGGGATAGGTCTCGCGACCGCGCTGGAGCTCGCGCGGCTCGGCTTCCGAACGGTCGGCAGCGTGCGATCCGAGTCGAAGGCCGAGACGCTAACGACCGCTGCGCAGGAGCGCGGACTCGTCGTCGAAACGATCCTGCTGGACGTGACCGACGCGGCCCGATGCGCGGAGGTCATCGAAGAGGTACGTCCCTGGGGGCTGGTCAACAACGCCGGGTTCGAGGTGACCGGGGCGGTCGAGGACGTGGGCGACGAGACGGCCAGGCACGCCCTCGAGACGATGGTCGTCGCGCCGATGAGGCTCGCGCGCCTGGCGATACCGCACATGAGGGAGACCGGGGGCGGCAGCATCGTCAACGTGTCCTCGATCTACGGACGCTTCACCACGCCGTTGACCGGTTGGTACCAGGCGTCGAAGCACGCCCTCGAGGCGGTCTCCGACGCCCTCCGGATGGAGGTGTCCAGCGACGGGATCCGCGTCTCGATCGTCGAGCCCGGCGGGTTCCGGACCGAGATCTTCGACGACGTGAGCGGCCGGCTGGCCGGCCACGACGACAGTCGCTACCGCGACGCCTACCAGCGCAGCGCCCAGACGATCCGGCTCTGGCGGCCGCTGCTGGGAGACCCGGCGCGCGTCGCGAAGGTCATCGCGACGGCGATGACTACGAGGATGCCCCGGACCCGCTACCTCGTCGGTCCGGACGCGCAGGCCGCGGCCCTCGCGGCCCGGTTCATCCCCACGTCCGTCAAGGACCTCGCGGCCCGCTTGACGCTCGGTCTGTAGATCACCGTCCGGACCCCCTCGCCCGCGGCTGACATACTGGACGGCGTGGGAGCGGGTACCCAGCTCTGGGAGCAGGCCCTCGCGCAGCTGGACACGGCCGCGGAGGCGATAGGCCTCGACCCCAACGTGCACCGGCTGCTCCGGGCACCCAAGAGGACCCTCGAGGTCTCGTGTCCGGTGCGCCTGGACACCGGCGACATCCAGGTGTTCCAGGGCTACCGCGTCCAGCACAGCCTCGCCCGTGGACCGGGGAAGGGCGGGCTGCGCTACCACCCCGACGTCGACCTCGACGAGCTGAAGGCGCTCGCCATGTGGATGACGTGGAAGTGCGCGGTCGTGGACCTCCCGTTCGGCGGCGCCAAGGGCGGGGTGATCTGTGACCCGACCAAGCTGTCCGACCGGGAACTCGAGAACCTCACCCGCCGGTACGCGAGCGAGGTCGCTCCCGTCTGCGGGCCCAACGTCGATATCCCGGCTCCCGACGTGGGAACCGACGAGAGGACGATGGCCTGGTTCATGGACACGATCTCGATGAAGGAGGGCTACCCGGTCCTCGGGGCGGTGACCGGGAAGCCGATCCTCGTCGGAGGGTCGGCGGGTCGGGCGTCCGGCACGTCGGTGGGGGTCTCGTTCGTGCTGGAGGCCGCGCTGCGCGCGCTCTCCTGGGACACGGAGGGGTTGACGGCCGCCGTCCACGGTTACGGCAAGGTCGGCTCGTACCTCGTCCGTCTCCTCACCCAGCTCGGGGTCCGGGTGCTCGCCGTGGGCGATGTCGGCGGAGGGATCTTCTGCGCGGCCGGGATCGACCACGTCGAGCTCGCGCGCCACTTCGCCGCCAACGGCACGGTGGCGGGCTGCCCGGGCACGGAGCCCATCCCGATCGAGAAGGTGCTCGAGGTGGCGTGTGACATCCTCATCCCGGCCTCCCTCGAGCGGGTGATCCACGCCGGGAACGCCCCCAACATCCTCGCCCGCCTGATCGTCGAGGCGGCCAACGGGCCTCTCACCCCGGAGGCGGACGAGCACCTCGCCTCCGAGGGCGTCTGCATCGTGCCGGACATCCTCGCCAACGCCGGCGGGGTCACCGTCTCCTACTTCGAGTGGGTGCAGGCGATGCAGGGACTGTTCTGGTCGGAGGACGAGGTCAGCCAGCGGCTCCGCCAGCTCATGGACCGGGCCTTCGACGCCGTCTGGGTCCGCTCCGACGGCCACAACCTCCGTCAAGCGGCGATGTGGCTCGCGATAGAGCGCGTGGCCGAGGCGCTGCGGCTGCGCGGCCTCTACCCGTAGATCATCTCGAGCGGAGCCGGCGCCCGCAGGAGGGGCAGTCGTACATCTCGCGGGAGACCCACGCCTCGCAGTGCGGGCAGCGCCTGCGCGGCGGCGGTTCCGTGGGCGTCTGATGGCGCACGAGTCCCGCCAGCACGAACGCGAGCCAGGCGAGGCTCGACAGGATGATCCGGTACAGGGCCTCCTGCCGCAGACCCCCGCCCACGACGATCCCGCTGAGGATCCCGAAACCGATCCGTCCCTGAGCGAGGTGTCCCAGCGCCTCGGAGAGGGTCACCCGGACCACCGAGCCCTCCGGACCGACCCCCACCGGGAGGACGAGCAGCGCAACGGCCACCGCCGCCACGAAAGCCCGGACGATCCCCTTCCGGACCGGGGGTCGTCGGGTCTCGTCCATGCCCCGGTCGCGAGGAGCGCTCACGGGAACGGACCGAGCCTCTCGCGGACGGCCCGGGAGAACCCTAGGTGAACCTCGTCCCCCGTATCGATGATCGGACGGCGCAGACGTCCGGGGTCCTGGGTCAGGTAGGACACGACCTGGTCCGGCGTCATCCCCTCCACCTCGGACCGTCGCCGGGGCGCGACCAGCTCTTCGACGCCGCCCGCCCTCTCCCCGAGCGCCCGTATCTCATCGCCGGACAGCCTGTCGCGCACGATGTTGCGCTCCTCGAAGGGGATCTGCGCTTGCGCGAGGAACTCCCGCGCGTCCCGACAACCCGTTCACCCGGGCCGCAGGTAGATCCTCACGCCGCCGCCTCCGCGAGCACCCTCATGGCTTCCGGGTCGTCCGTCCCGAGCAAGAGCGTCGTCACGATGCTCTCCTCCCATGCCGCCAGGCGCTCCGTGAGGCGGCCGGCGGGTCCGACGAGCGACACCTCGTCCGCCAGCTCGTCGGGGACGAGGGAGATCGCCTCCAGCTTGTCGCCCCCGAGGAACGCGTCCTGGATGCGCTGGGCCTCTGCCTCGAACCCGTACCGGACGGCGAGGTCGAAGTAGAAGTTCCGGCCTCGGGCCCCCATCCCGCCGATGTAGAGGGCGAGGGCCGGCTTCACCTGCTGGAGCCCCTGTTCGACGTCGTCGGTCAGCACGACCCGGCAGGCCGCGACCACGTCGAAATCCTCGCGCGGTCGCAGCCGGTCCGACCTCTTGGCGAAACCCTCCTCGAGCGACGCGGTGAAAGCGTCCTGGCGGTAGGGGGTGAAGAAGGCCGGCATGAAGCCGTCGGCGATCTCTGCGGCCAGCGCCACGTTCTTCGGCCCTATGGCCGCGATGTAGATCGGGATGTCCGGACGTGGGTGGAGGATCATCTTCAAGGGCTTCCCCAGGCCCGTCCCGTCCTTCAGGGGGATCGAGTAGTGGGCGCCGTCGTGGACCACGGGAGCCTCGCGACGCCAGGCCGCGCGGAGGATCTCCACGTACTCCCGCGTCTTGCCCAGGGGCCGGCCGTAAGGCTGGCCCAGCCACCCTTCCACGACCTGGGGTCCGGACGCACCGATCCCGCACAGGAACCGCCCGCCGGACAAGGCGTCCAGCGTCGCCGCGGTCATGGCCGTCATCGTCGGGGTGCGGCCCGACATCTGCATGATCCCGGTGCCGAGCTTCACCCGGGAGGTGTGTGCTCCCATCCAGGCGAGCGGCGTCACCGCGTCGGACCCGTACGCCTCCGCCGTCCAGATCGAGTCGAACCCCAGCTCGTCGGCGAGCTTGGCGATCGGGATGTGGTCCGTCACCCGGGGTCCGGAGTAGCCGACCGTCAGCCCCAGCCGCATGATGCACCTCCTCGGTCGCCGTACCCTACCGGGCACCCCCGCACCGTGTCACCGAAGGAGGTGGATGCGGCGCCACGCTACGAGCGAGGCACTCAGGGCGGCTCCGGCGGCGGCGAGCACCCACCCGGGCCGGGGGCCCGTCCGTCCGGTTCCCGCGTTCGTGAGGGGCGGCGGCACCCTCGCCCACGCGTTCGCCCACGCCGCCGC
>DATLFR010000097.1 GCA_035540895.1 Actinomycetota bacterium
TGCCCAGCCCCCCGCGGAGCCGGACCCGCTCCCGGAGCCGGAGGGTGTCCCTTCGCCAGAGGCGGTCGTCGAGTCCGCACCGTGGGCCCGGCCAGACGAGGGCGCGACCGCGTCCGATACCGCTCCGCCCGACCCCGTTACGCCCATGGCCGAACAGGAGCGGGAGGACGCCACCCATGTCTCCCCGCCTGCGCCCGACCCCGTTGGCGCCGACCCGGCTCCCACCGCCGCCGGACCCGAGGCGGAGGACCTGCAGGCGATGGCGGTAGAATTCGTACCTATGACGGAGCCGCCCCCGCAGCCCGACGAACCGCTCGTGGTGGCGGAAGGCGATGTCCCAGAGGAACCCGCCCCGGCTTCACCTCCCGAGGCGCCCGAAGGGGAGCCGACGGAGGACGCCGAAGCCGCGGGTGGATGGCTCCCCGAGGTGGTCGAGCCGGCCTCGACCCCCCACCCCGAGCCTCAGGACGAGGAGCGTCCGGGGTCCTGACGCTCGTGGAGGACGGCGGCCAGGACGCCGTTGACGAATCGTCCCGCCTCCTCCCCCGAGAAGTGCTTCGCGAGCTCCACCGCCTCGTCGAGCACGACCGCCGGGGGCACCCCGCCCCCCATCAGCTCGGCCACCCCTATCCGGAGCACGTTGCGGTCGACCGGGGACATCCTCTCGGGAGGCCACCCGATGGCCTTCGCCGCGAGCAGCGCGTCGATCTCGGACCGGCTCCGGTCGACGGCCCGGACGAGCTTCGCCGTGTACTCCCCCACCGGGTCCTCGCTCTGACGCTCGTCGAGGACGACCGCGCCGTCCACCCCCCGGACATCCGCCGCGTACAGCAACTCCACCGCGGCCAGGCGCTGCGCGTGCCGGGTCACCGGCTACTGCTGGACCCTGGTGACGTAGTCGCCGGTCCTCGTGTCGACTCGGACGACGTCTCCCGTGTCCACGAAGAGGGGGACCTGGATCGTGGCTCCCGTCTCGACGGTGGCCGGCTTCGTACCGGCCGACGAACGGTCGCCCTTCAGCCCCGGGTCGGTGTGTGAGATCAGGAGGTCGACGGCGGTCGGCATGTCCACCCCGACGGGGCTCCCGCCGTGCAGCGCGACCGTGACGTTCGTCCCCTCCTTGAGGAAGCGGAGCGCGTCCTGGCCGATCTGGTCCGCGGTGAGCGACGTCTGCTCGTAGGACTCGTTGTCCATGAACACGTAGTGGTCGCCCTCGGGGTACAGGTAGGACATCTCGCGCCGGTCGACGATGGCGAGCCCGACCTTCGTGTCCGAGTTGAAGGTGCGGTCCAGGACGGCGTCGTCGGTCAGCCGCCGCAGCTTGGTGCGGACGACCGCGTTGCCCTTTCCGGGCTTGTGGTGGGCGAACTCGATGACCTGGAAGAGGCCCTCCGGCAGGTTCAGGACCATGCCGCGCTTGAGGTTGTTGACGTTCACGTTGTCGGCCATAGCGCGTACGAGACTACACGGGTTGCCGCGGCAGCGAGGTCAGGTTCTCGTACCCGTCCGAGGTCACCAAGACGAGGTCCTCCACGCGGACGCCGCCCAGCCCGGGCAGGTAGGCGCCCGGCTCGACCGTGAGCACCATCCCCTCCTCGAGGACGGTCTGGGAGCCGCCGGCCAGGCGGGGCTGCTCGTGGATATCGAGCCCGAGGCTGTGGCCGGTGGAGTGGACGAAGGCCTCTCCGTACCCGGCCCGGGACAGGACCTCGCGGGCCTCCCGGTCCACGTCCGCGGCGAGCACCCCGGGTCGGAGGACCGCGAGCGCCGCCTCGAGCGCCTCGACGACGGCTGCGTGGACATCACGCATCGGGTCGGGAGCCCGGTTCGTCCAGGTGCGGGTCATGTCCGAGCAGTAGCCCTGCACGCGTGCGCCCATGTCCACGAGCAGGACGGCGTCCGGGTCGATCCGCTCGCGTGACGGACGGGCGTGGGGCAGGGCCGAGCGGGGTCCGGAGGCCACGATCACCTCGAACGAGACCGCGTCCGCGCCCGAGGTCCGGACCGCCCACTCGAGCTCCAGGGCGAGGTCCAGCTCGGTGCCGCCCTGCCAGCGCTGCATCACGCCGGTGAGCGCGGACTCGGCGATCACCTGGGCTCGGCGGATGAGCTCGACCTCCTCCGGCTCCTTGAGCATCCGGACCCGCTCCACCGAGCGCGTGGTCTCGACGAGCCGGACCCCGGGGAGCCCGTCGGTCAGCGTCCGCAGCGCCTGAACGGTCACGTGCGACGCCTCGAGGCCGAGCTCGCCGATCCCGGACGCCGAGAGGATCTCGCCCAGACGCGGGACGAACGACGTGTTCTGTTCGTAGAGGACGCGCTCGCAGTCCGGGACCTGCTCGGACGACTGGGTCGCGTACCGTCCGTCGGTGAAGAAGAAGGAGGGGTCGTCCAGGAGCAGCTGTCCGTTCGATCCGGTGAACCCGGTCAGGTAGCGGACGTTGGTCGGTTCGGTGACGAGGACGGGGTGGCCCACGGCCGCGAGGACCCGCTCTCGCCGCTCTCGATGCCTCACCGGCCGCTCGCCAGTCCGATGAGGGCGCGCAGCGCGGCGGTGTAGGAGTGCGGACCGAACCCCCCGACGACGCCGACGCAGACCGGTGAGATCAGGGACCGCTGCCGGAAGTCCTCTCGGGCGTACACGTTCGAGAGGTGGACCTCGACGACCGGGTAGCCGACGGCGGAGATGGCGTCCCGGAGCGCGACGGAGGTGTGGGTGTACCCGCCCGGGTTGATCAGGGCACCGGCGACGCGGCCGTCCGCCTCCTGCAGCCGGTCGATCAAGGCGCCCTCGTGGTTCGACTGGAACGTCTCGACCTCGTGGCCTTCGGCGGCGGCCATCGTGCGCAGCCGCTCGTCGATCTGGTCGAGCGTGTCGGCGCCGTACACCTCGGGCTCCCGGGAGCCGAGGAGGTTGAGGTTCGGTCCGTGTACGACGAGGATCCGCATCAGGCGGCCGTCCTGGCCAGCGCCTCGATCAGGGCCGTCCGTGGGATGTCACCCAACAGGACCGGGCGGCCGGGCGCCTCGAGGAGCACCATGCGCAGCCCCTTCTCGTACTTCTTGTCGAGCTCGATGTAGCGCCTGACGTCGTCCCAGGACACGGGGGGGACCGAGGTCGGGAGCCCGACCGCGGACAGCATCCTCACGTGCTCCTCCACGAGCTCCTTCGACGCCAGGCCGAGGACGACCGAGAGCCAGGAGGCGAAGACCATCCCGATGGAGATCGCCTCCCCGTGGTGCAGCGTCCCCCGGGGGCCGGTGAGTCGTCCGGACAGGCTCAGCGCCTCGAGCGCGTGGCCGAGCGTGTGCCCGTAGTTAAGGACCGCTCGCTGCCCTCGCTCCCTCTCATCGGAGGACACGATCCGCGCCTTGATCTCGGCGCTCCTCAGCACGATCGGCTCCAGGACGTCGTCACGCGCGAAGACCGCCTTGAGGTCTCCGAGCACGAGCTCGCCCAGCGTGGGGTCGGAGATCAACGCGTACTTGATCACCTCCGCCAGACCACCGCGTAGCTCCCTCTCGGGCAGGGTCCGCAGGACGTCGAGATCGCAGAGGACGGCGAGCGGCTGGTGGAAGGTCCCGATCAGGTTCTTGCCCTCGGGCAGGTTGCAGCCGGTCTTACCGCCTATCGCCGCGTCCACCATCGCGAGGAGCGTCGTAGGCACCTGAACGAACGGGATACCCCGCGCGTAGGTGGAGGCCACGAAACCCGTCATGTCACCGACGACCCCGCCCCCCAGGGCGATGAGCAGATCGCCGCGGTGCAGCTGCGCGGCGGCCATCCGCCGGTACAGGCGCGCCGCCGTCTCCAGCGTCTTGCGGTCCTCCCCCTCCGGGAACGTGAAACGGGCGAGCTTCAGCTTCGACCCCGACAGCCCCTCGGCCAGGGCATCCCCCCACAGCCGGTTCACCCTCGGGTGGGAGACGACGAAGGCCTTCTCGGCCGAGGCGCGCAGCGACAGGGTCGCCGACGCCCTCCTCAAGAGGTCGCGCCCGACGTGGACCCGGTATGACGGCTCGACCTGGACCTCGACGGAGGCGACCTTCGTCGCGCGGCGACCGGCGTCCAGCCGCCTCATCACCTCCCGGGTGACCGCCTCCACGTCCAGGGCCTCGCATTCGACGATGACGTCGGCGAGCGACTCGTAGGTCGGGAGCCGGTCGGACAGCAGCTGCTTGATCCTCTTCTTCTTGCGGGCCTGTTCGCTGCGCTTCTCGTCCGGGTCGCTCGCGGCGGCGCGCTCGGGGGGATCGAGGAGGGGGCGTCCGCCGCTGTCGCTCAGCCGGCGGATCAGCTCGTCCGGCTCCACCTGTAGGTAGACCAGGACCCCCGACCTCTTCAGGGCCTTCACGTTCTCCCCGTCGAGGACCGCACCGCCTCCCGTGGCGATCACCGCCCCCTTCGTACGCGCAGCCCGGTCGACGGCGCGCCGCTCGCGTCGGCGGAAGCCCGCCTCCCCCTCCGCGGCGAAGATGTCCGCGATCGTGAGCCCCTCCTGCTCGATCAAGACGTCCGTGTCGATGAACTCCCGTCCCAGCCGCGCGGCCAGGCGTCGTCCGACCTCCGTCTTCCCCGACCCCATGAACCCGATGAGGACGACGTTGCCCGCCGGACCGGCCTTCCGCGGCATCAGGCCTTCCCGAGCATGTCGAGCCACCTGCGGTGGGCGGCGACGAACTCCTCGACGGAGTCGCCCCCGAACTTCTCCAGCGCCGCGTCGGCCAGGACGAGAGCCAGGACGCCCTCACCCACCACGCACGCGCGCGGGACGGCGCAGACGTCGGACCGCTCGACCAAGGCGAGGGCTTCCTCCTTCGTCTCGACGTCGACGGTGGCCAGCGCCCTGCGCAGCGTGGCGAGCGGCTTCATCGCCACGCTGCGCAGGGCGCTGGCC
>DATLFR010000098.1 GCA_035540895.1 Actinomycetota bacterium
GTCGAGGGGGTGCGGGCGGAGGACAACCGGGTCCACGGCATCGCCTTCCTCGGCGGGGCTCGTCGGGGACGGGTCCGCTCCACCTACGTCACGGGAGCCGGAGAGGCCGGCATAGCGGTGAAGAACTGCTCGTCCTGCGACGTCTCCCTCGACCGGGTGACCGCGGTCGCCAACACGGCGGGCTACTGGGGGACGAACGCGGGGGCCGTCACGATCACCCGATCGCGCTTCGAGCGCAACAGGGCCGGTGTGATCGTGGCCACGTCGGTGGCCGAGGCGTCCGCCCCGCAGGCCGGCACCCACCTGTGGGGCAGCACCATCGCGGACAACAACGACCGGACGGTCACCCGCCGGGGAGCCGCCGCCACGCTCGACGTCCCCCGCGGCGTCGGCGTCTGGATAGCCGGAGGCTGGTTCGACGTGGTCGAGGCCAACACCGTGTCCGGACACGACCGCTACGCGATCGTCGCCTCCTGGCACGGGACCCCGGCGATGGCGAACCGGATCGTCCGGAACACGGTCCACACGTCGGGAGCGGCCGACCTGGCCTGGGACGGGATCGGCGCCGGCACCTGCTTCGGCGGCAACGCCGGGCCCGACGGGGGGGAGCCGACGAGCGTCCCGCCCCAGATCCAGGCCGTATACGACTGCGCGCTGCCCGCGACCGTGGGGGTGCCGGTCCCGACCGTCACCACCGAACTGCTCCTGGCCTCGGCCACCCGGTCCTGACCCGGCGCGGGAGCCGCGTTCCCGAGCCCGGCCCTGCAGCCTCCCCTCGTGCCGGGTGGCCTCGCGCCCGTCCCCCGGTGGTGGCGCTCGCGCCGGCGATGGCGGTGCAACCGACACCGCCCGACGCCCCCTCCGGCTCCCGGTGTCACTCCCGCGGCCCCGGGCGGCCTGAGTGACACCAGCGACGTCGGCGGGCCGAATCGCGGCCCGGGCACCTAAAGGCAGGCGCCCGGCGCGCTTCGCGCGCCGGGCGCCGGGAACGTCGGGAGAGCGCTACGCGCTCTTCGGCAGCATGCGGGTCATCTTCGTCCCGCAGTTGGGGCACTTGCCCTGGGCGGCCCGGGAGCCGTTCGCCAGCTCCTTCACCTCGCCCTCGAACTCGCGCTTCTCACGGCACTTCACGCAGTAGCCCTGATACGACGCCATGGGGTACTCCTTTCGTGTCGGGGGGTCTCCGGCTATCTTCCCCCGCCACGGGCGCGACATGCCGTAACTCAAGCGCGTGTATGCACGCAGCGCGTTCGAATCCCCACCGTGCGCGTCGAACGCTGCGGGTTCCTAGCGCTGCGGTGCCCAGGAGGGCGGTCGCTTCTCGAAGAAGGCCACCACGCCCTCCTGGCCCTCCTCCCCCACCCGGGCCTCCGAGATCGCCTGCACGGTCAGCTCGCGGACGTCCTCGGGCTGCCTGCCGACCACCTGCTCGAGGAGACGACGCGTCTCCCGCAAGGCACCGGGGGCGGCGGCCAGGAACGCCTCGACGTACTCCTCGACGGTCGCGTCCAGCTCCTCGGGAGGGACGACGCGGTGGACGAGCCCCGCCTCGTACGCCCGGTCGGCGTCGAACCGCTCCGCGGTGAGGAACATGGAGCGGGCGAACGCGTAGCCCACCTTGCGCACGACGAAGGGCGAGATCACCGCGGGCACCAGCCCCAGGCGCACCTCCGTGAAGGCGAAGACCGTGTCCTCGGCCGCCACGGCCACGTCGCAGCAGGCGACCAGTCCGGTCGCGCCCGCCATCGCGGCTCCGTGCACCCGTCCGACGACGGGGACCGGGCACTCGTCCAGCGCCTCGAACATCGTCCTCAGGCGGGTCGAGTCGGCGCGGTTCTCGTCCAGCGAGTAACCCGCCATGCCCCGCATCCAGTTGAGATCGGCTCCCGCGCAGAACACCTTCCCCTCGCCGGACAGCACGAGGACCCGGACGGACGGGTCCAGATCGCGGACCGTGTCCGTGACGGCGGCTATCAGCTCGTCGTTGAAGGCGTTGCGCACGTCCGGACGGTTCAGGGCCAGCCGCGCCACCCCGCGCTCGTCGGTCGAGAACGAGATCATGTCTCGTCGGACGGGTCGGTGACCGCCCGTGCGACGCGACCGGGGAGCGGTCGACCCAGCAGGCGACAGACATCCGCCGCCGCCCGCGCCGTGGCGTGCAGGTCGACACCGGTCTCGACGCCGAGCCCGTCCAGCATCCAGACGAGGTCCTCGGTGGCCAGGTTGCCGGTGGCGCTCCGAGCGAAAGGGCACCCGCCGAGCCCGCCGGCCGACGTGTCCACGGTCGTCACGTCGCACTCGAGGGCAGCGAGGACGTTGGCGAGCCCCTGTCCGTACGTGTCGTGGAAGTGGACGGCGAGCGCCCGGGACGGGATCCCCTCGTCCACGAACGCCTCGATGAGGTCCTGGACGGCTCCCGGCGTCCCGACGCCGATCGTGTCCCCCAGCGAGAGCTCCACGCAGCCGAGTTCGAGCAGCCGTATCCCGGCGTCGACCACGACGGCTGGGCTCACGTTCCCTTCCCACGGGTCGCCGAGGACCATGGACAGGTATCCGCGCACCCGGACGCCCGCCTCGGCGGCCGCCTCGCAGACCGGACGGAACATCTCGATGGCCTCCTCACGGGAGCGGCCCAGGTTGCGCTGCGAGAAGGACTCCGTGGCGGACGCGAACACGGCGATCTCGTCGGCTCCCACCTCCAGGGCTCGTTCGAGGCCCCGCAGGTTCGGCACGAGGACCGGGTAGCGGACGCCATCCCGGCGCTTCAGCGTCTCCAGCACCTCGGCGGCGTCCGCCAACTGCGGGACCCGCTCCGGGTTGACGAACGACGTCGCCTCGACCACCCGCAGCCCTGCGTCGCTCAGCGCCTCGATGAACCGGATCTTCGCCTGTGCCTCGAGAGGGGTCGGCTCGTTCTGCAGGCCGTCGCGGGGCCCGACCTCGACCACGGTGACCCGGTCGGGGAGCCGGGTCCGGACGGGCGCCTGCCCGTCGTCGGCCGTCCGCGAGCGGCGGCCACCCATGGAGGGACGGGCTCCCGCTCGGTCCCTCCCGGGGGGTCTGTCGAACGGGCTCGGCATCCACACCCTTTCGTCGAGGCAGGCACCCGAATGATACGGCTACCCGTCCGGCCGTCGTGACTAGACTTGGCTACCCGTATGACCTCGTCGCGATGAGCTACCGTCCGCCGCTCGGGCTCTCCCGGGCCGGTCACGCCGTGCTCCGCGCCGGCGTGGTGGCGTGGTCGCTCGTCGGGCTGGCCCTGGTCACCGTGGGTCTGTGGCGGATCATGGGACGCCTGCGTCCGGCGGTCATCGTGCTGGCCGTCGCCATCCTCATCGTGCTGCTGCTGGAGCCGGCCGTCACCCGCCTGACCCGTTTGCGGTTGCCGCGGTGGGGCGCGGCGCTCATCGTCTACGTGGCGATCCTCCTCCCCCTGGGACTCGCCCTCTACTGGCTCGGAGCGCTGCTCTTCTCGCAGCTCCGGGGACTCGTCGACCGTGGGCCCGAGATCGTCTCTGGCTTCGGGACGTTCGCCGACGACGTGTGGGCGCGTCTGGACGCGGCCGGGCTCCCGATGCCTGCGCCGGACCCCGAGACCTGGATGCTCGAGCACCGCGAGGAGATCATCGACCGGGTGATCTCGGTCGCCACCGCCGCGAAATCCCTCCCGACCCTGCTCCTCGCGGCCGTGGCCGGACCCATCGTCGCCTTCTACATCCTCGTCGAGCTCCCGCGCATCCGCTCGGGTTTCGTCCACGTGCTCCCGCTGCACAGGCGGGAGGGCGTGATGGACACGTTCCGGATCGTCGGCCGCTCCGTGGGCGCCTTCTTCCGCGGGCAGCTGATGATCGCCACCGCCGTCGGTGTGCTCTCGACGATCGGCCTGACGCTGCTCGGCGTCCGCTTCGCGGTGTTGATCGGGGCGATCGCGGGCATCTCCAACCTCGTGCCGCTCTTCGGTCCGATCGTCGGGTCCGTCCCGGGGGTGCTGGTCGCCTTCGGTGACGGCGGGTTCTGGCTCGCCCTCTGGGTGATCCTGTTGTTCGTGGGGGTCCAGCAGCTGGAGAGCCATGTGCTGTCCCCGCTCATCCTCGGCGCCTCCATGCAGCTGCGCCCGGTCGCCGTGGTGATCGGGATGCTCGCGGGAGCGGCGGCCGCCGGTCTGCTGGGGATGATCCTCGCCGTCCCCGTCATGGCCTCCGCCTCAGCCCTCTACGCCAGGTTCGGCCCCGGACGGGTGCCCGACCCTGAGGAGCTCCCTGCCGAAGAGATCGTCGAGGACCCTCCGCCCGAGCCCGCAACTCCGGACCCGCAGTGACCGGCGCCGCACTGCCCGCCGTCCTGGGCGGCCTGGTTGGCCTCGCCCTCCTGGCCCTCCCGTTGACGCGATGGCTCGGGCGCAACGCGGGGTTCGTCCTCGCCGGGGGGTACGCGGCCGCGGCGGCCGCCATAGGCACGCTGGGGGCGCGGGTGCTCGAGGGCGGGTTCGTGGGTTGGAGCACGGCCTGGCTCCCGGACCTCGGCCCCCGCCTGACCCTGCGCCTCGACGGGCTATCCCTCGTGTTCGCGATGCTGATCCTCGTCGTCGGCTCCCTCGTCATGGCGTACACGGCGCGCTACGCGCGCCGCGGGACGGCCCCGGCCGGCCTCTACTCGCTCCTGACCCTGTTCGCCGCGTCGATGCTCGGACTCGTGCTCGCCGGCGACGCGCTGCTGATGTTCGTCTGCTGGGAGGCGACGTCGATCACCTCGTTCTTCCTGATCGGCGGGAAGGGCGAGGGGAAGGCAGCCAAGGGAGCGGTCCGCGCCTTCATCGTCACCGCTATGGGTGGCCTCGCCCTCATGGCGGGGCTGATCCTGCTCTCGGTGACGGTCCGGTCGTGGGACCTGGCCGAGATGATGTCCGATCCCGAGGCCGTGAAGGCGGCGGGGACGTTCACGCCGGCGCTCCTGCTAGTCCTGCTCGCTGCCTTCACGAAGTCGGCGCAGGTCCCGTTCCACTTCTGGCTGCCCGGAGCGATGGTGGCGCCCACCCCGGTGAGCACCTACCTGCACGCGGCGACGATGGTGAAGGCCGGGATCTACGTGCTCGCCCGCTTCACCCCTCTGTTCGCAGGGGAGCCGGCCTGGTTCTACACGGTCACGCTCGTCGGTCTCGTCACGGCGGTGACCGGAGCCGCCTTCGCGCTCTCCCAGTACGACCTGAAGTCGCTCCTCGCCTACTCGACGGTCAGCCAGCTCGGGCTCCTCGTGGCTCTGGTCGGCGTCGGGACGTACCGCTCGATCGCTGCGATGTCCCTCCATCTGGTGGCGCACGCGGCCTACAAGGCCTCCCTGTTCATGGTCGTCGGGATCATCGACACGGAGGCTGGGAGCCGGGACATCCGCACCCTCTCCGGTCTCGGGAGGGCCATGCCCCTGGTCGCCTTCACCACCGCCCTGGCGGCGGTGTCCATGGCCGGTTTCCCGCCGCTCCTCGGCTTCGTCAGCAAGGAGGAGGCGTTCGACTCCTTCCTCCAGGCTCCCGGATGGATGGGCCCGTTGGCGGCCGCGCTCGCCGTCAGCGCCTCGATCATGACGTTCGGGTACGGCGCGCGCATCTTCGAGGGAGCGTTCGGCGGACCGCTCACCCAACCCCTGTTCGCCCCGCAGCGCTCGTTCGTGGCCCCGGCCGTCGTGTGCTCGCTCGCCGGGCTCGCCTTCGGCCTGGGGGTCGTCGCGTTCGACCCGCTCGGGAACGCGGTCGTCCGCGGGGCGTTCGGCGAAGGGGACGTCCACTTCGCGCTCTGGCACGGGTTCACGCCCGCGCTCGCCCTCACCGCCGTGACGATCGCCTCCGGGACGGTCCTCTACCTGATCCGGGGACGCGTCGACCGTGTGGTCCACCGCGTCCACCCGCCGCTGCGCGGGACGACCGCCTTCGACGCCCTGTACGACGCGACCATCGCCGTCGGACGTGTCGTGGGACAGCCCTTCGTGTCGCGGGTCCCGGCGCGACACCTGGTCTGGGTGATGGCGACGACGGCCGCCGCCGGGCTCGGCGCGTGGGCGGTGTTCGGCGAGGTCTCCCCGGTGCCCGCGCCGGCCCCCCGGGTCCAGGACTGGTACATCGCCGGTCTGCTCCTCATGGCCGCTCTCGGCGCGGCCCTGTCTCCCGTCCGCCTGGGAGCCGTGGCGGTGCTCGGGATCGGCGGCTTCGTCGTCGCGCTCCTGTACGTCGTCCTCGGCGCGCCCGACCTCGCGCTCACCCAGTTGCTCATCGAGACCCTCACCGTCGTCCTCGTCGTGCTGGTCTTCCGCCGTCTCGGACCGAGGTTCCAGCCGGTGCCGGCCTGGAGGCGCGTCGGCGCCGGCGTCGTCGCGATAGCCGCCGGGACGCTCGCGGCCGTCGCCACCTACACCCTCACCGGCCACCGCGGGCTCTCCGATGTCGGTGCCTACTACCTCGAGGCGGCCCCCGAGGAGGCCGGGGGGTACAACGTCGTCAACACGATCCTCGTCGACTTCCGGGCGCTGGACACGCTGGGCGAGGTAGCGGTCCTGGCCATCGCCGCCGTGGGGGTCTTCTCGCTGGTCCGGGTGGCGCGACGGTCGCCGGAGGCGGTCCAGACCGCCGAGGGAGCGGAGGAGGAGAGATGAGCACGCCGATCCTGCGCTGGACGGCGCGAGCCCTCACCCCGGTGATCGTCGTGGTGTCCCTCTACTTCCTGCTGCGCGGACACAACTCCCCCGGCGGCGGGTTCATCGCCGCGCTCGTGGCCGGGTCGGCCGTCGTCCTGCAGTACCTCGCCCACGGGCTGGACGGCGTCCGCAGGTTCATACCGGTGCGCTTCGCGACCCTCCTGTCGCTCGGACTGGTCATCGCCGTCGTATCCGGGCTCGTCCCCCTCGCGTTCGGCGGAGCCTTCCTGGAGCAGACCACCTTCGACATCGGGGACCTGCACCTGTCCTCGTCGCTCGCGTTCGACATCGGCGTCTACCTCGTGGTGCTGTCGGTCGTCGTGGTCATCGTCCGGTACCTGGGGGAGCGGCCGTGAGCGGCGCCGTCATCGTCGGGATCCTGGTCGCATCGGGGACCTACCTGATCCTCCAGCGCGGCCTCGTCCGGATCACGCTCGGGTTCGTCCTGCTCGGTCACGCCGTCAACATCCTCCTGCTCGTGTCGGGAGGCATCGGGCGCCGGGGCGCCCCCCTCGTGGGAGCCTCCGACCCCACCTCGGTGGCGGACCCGCTCCCCCAGGCGTTCGCACTGACCGCGATCGTGATCGGGTTCGCGGTCACCGCCTTCCTGCTGGCCCTCGCGTTCCGCAGCAGCCAGGTCCTGGGGGACGACGACACGGAGGGACCGTGAGCCGCCTCCTACCGGTCACGATCGCGCTCCCCCTGCTGTCGACGGCGCTGACGTTCGTGGGGGGGCGCCCCCTGCGACGGACCCTCTCGTTCGCCACGTCGGGGGCCGTGCTCCTGTTCGGCATCTGGCTCGTGGCGGCGACCAGGGACGGGACGGTCCTGGCCACCCAGGTCGGCGGGTGGCCCGCCCCCTATGCGATACCGCTGGCCGTCGACGCCTTGTCGGCGTTGATGCTGACCGTGAGCGCGTTCATGGTCCTGCTGTGCACGACGTTCGCGGTGTCACGGGGCGAGGACGAGCACCCGCTGTTCCACTCCGTCCTGCTCGGCCTGAGCGCAGGCCTCTACGGCTCCTTCGCGACCGCGGACCTCTTCAACCTCTTCGTGTGCTTCGAGATCATGTTGATCTCGTCGTACGTGCTCATCGTCCTCGGGGGGACCGCCGAGCAGGTGCGCGCGGGCGCCGTCTACGTGACCACCAACATGCTGGCCTCGTTCGTCCTCCTGACCGGGGTGGCTCTCCTGTACGGCGAGGCGGGTTCGGTCAACATCGCCGAGCTCGCGTCGGCCACCCGGTCGACCGGGAGCGTCGCCGTCGCGGCCGGGCTCTTGCTCGCCGCCTTCGCGGTCAAGGCCGCCCTGGTCCCCGTCCACGGCTGGCTCCCGTACTCCTATCCCGCCGCGTCGCCGGCGGTGGCCGCCCTCTTCTCCGGCCTGCTCACCAAGGTCGGCCTCTACGCCATCTACCGCGTCTACGCGACGGTCTTCGCCGGTGAACCCGCCTACCGCACACCCCTGCTCGTGGCGGCCGCACTCTCGATGGTCTTCGGCGTCTTCGGTGCGGTCGGACGCGACGGCATGCGTGAGATCCTCTCCTTCCACATCGTCAGTCAGGTCGGGTACATCCTGGCCGGTGTCGGACTGTTCGGACCGCTAGGGCTCGCGGCGGGGATCTTCTACATGCTTCACCACGTCATCGTGAAGACCGGGCTCTTCCTCACCGCGGGCGCCGTCGAGACGCTCCACGGGACGGGTCTGCTCAGCGAGCTGGGTGGCCTGGCCAGGCGGCGGCCCCTGCTCGCGTCGGCGTTCATGGCGTGCGCGCTGTCGCTGGCCGGGCTCCCGCCCTTCTCCGGGTTCTTCGGCAAGCTCGCCCTCGTGCAGGCCGCGTTCAGCCTCCGAGAGCACTGGATCGCGGCCGTGATGGTCGTGGTGAGCCTCTTCACCCTCCTCTCCATGATCAAGATCTGGACGGGCGTGTTCTGGGGAGAGGACCGCGAACCAGCCCCGATAGCCGGGGGAGCACCGGAGGCGGAGCACGGTTTCGCCACCGGCGGTCGGCGGTCGACGGCCGGGCCGGCGGCCGTGATGGCCCCCGCACTCGTATGCGCGACGAGCACCATCCTCATCGGGCTCGCGGCGGCCGGGCTCTATGCGTTGTCGCTGTCCGCCGCCGAGGCACTCGTTGACACCACGGCCTACGTCGAGGCGGTGCTGGGGCGATGACCCTCCTCCGGCTCCCGATCCGGCTCGTGAAGGCCGTTCCCTTCCTGGTCTGGTTCCTCTGGGAGCTGATCGTCGCCAACGCGATGGTCGCGTGGGAGGTCCTCACTCCCACGCACTACATGCGGCCGGGCATCATCCGGTGTCCGGTGAGCGGCAACGACACGGAGGTGACCCTGCTGGCGAACCTGATCTCCCTCACGCCGGGGACGATCTCGCTCGAGATCGCTGCGGACCGGTCGGCGATCTTCGTGCACGCCCTGCATCTCAGGACCCCGGACCACCTCCGGGAGACGGTCGCGAACTACGAACGAAGGCTCCTGTGGGTGCTGCGATGACGACCGTGGACGTCACCCTCCTGGTCCTCTGCTTCTCGTTCGTGCTGAGCCTGATCAGGGCCGCCCTCGGCCCTACCCTGGCCGACCGGGCGGTGGCGACCGACGTCTGCCTGTTCTGCGTCGTCGGGGCGCTCGCCCTTTTCGGGGTCCGCTCCGGCTCGGCCGTCTACGTGGACACGATGCTCGTCGCGACCCTTCTGGGGTTCATCGCGACCGTCTCCCTGGCCAGGCTGCTGCGCCGGCGGCGTCCGGACGAGGAGGAGGGATGACGGTCGTCGGTGACGTGATGATCGGGCTCGGCGGGCTGCTCATGGTCCTGGCCGGCCTCGGCATCCTCCGGCTCCCGGACGTCTTCTCACGCATGCACGCGGGGACGAAGGCGGCGAGCCTCGGGCTCGCGCTGATCCTCGGAGGCTCCGCGCTGCACATGCAGCAGCTCCCGGCCGTCGTGAAGCTGCTCGCCGCGCTCGTCTTCCAGTTCGTGACCTCGCCGGTGGCCGCGCACGTGATCGGCCGGGGGGCCTACGTCTCCGGGATCCCCCTCTGGGAGGGGACGCTCGTCGACGAGCTCGCCGGCCTCGACCCGGAGGACCCGTCCTCGCCGGAGCCTTCCGACTAGGAGGTCTCCAGGTCGATCAGCGCCTGGCCGCGGTCGACCTGGTCGCCCGGGGCGCACAGGATCTGCGTGACGACCCCGTCCGCCGGCGCGGTGACGGCGTGCTCCATCTTCATCGCCTCCACGACGACGAGCTCCTGCCCCTTCACGACGGCGTCGCCAGCCGCGACGCGCACGGCGATCACCTGGCCCGGCATGGGGGCTCCCAGGTGGGCGGCCCCGTGCTCCTCGACCCGCCGGGGCGCGATGCCGACGGGGACCTCTACCTGGGTGCCGGTCCAGACGAGCCAGCGGTCGGTCTCCCGCAGGGCGAAGGCGGGCCGTCCGTCGACCGTCCAGCCGGCGTCGGTCCGGTCGACGGTCCGTCCCTCGACCTCGTACGGACCGGTCCCGGCGACGCGGGCCGTCCGTTCCGTGCCGTCCGGTCGCAGCACGATCCGCACGGGAGCCGCTCCTGCGACGCGCCACGGTCCCGCGGCGGCCCATGGGTCGGAGGTCCGGCGTCCGAGCAACCCCTCGGCCTCCGCGGCTGCGGCGACGGCGACGGCGCGCTCGACCGTCTCACCGGGGGGCTCCCACGTCGGGTGGGCCGTCTCCAGCCAAGAGGTGGTCACGCGTCCGGCCACCACGTCGGGCTCGTCGGCGACCGCGCGCAGGAACCCGATATTCGTCCGGACGCCGAGCACGGCGGTGGCGTCGAGGGCGGTCCGCATCTCCTCGATCGCGCTCGGCCGGTCCGGTGCGTGGACGATCACCTTCGCGACCATGGGGTCGTAGTGCCTGGACACCTCGACCCCTTCATCGACGCCGGTGTCCACACGCGCGTTGGACGGCCACCGTACGGACACGATCCGTCCCGCCTGTGGGAGCCAGGAGTCGGACGGATCCTCCGCGTACAGACGCACCTCGATCGCGTGCCCGGAGAACGTGACGTCCTCCTGGGACAACGGGAGCCGCTCCCCGAGCGCCACGCTCAGCTGGAGCTCGACGAGATCGAGCCCGGTGACGGCCTCGGTGACCGGGTGCTCGACCTGCAGCCGCGCGTTCGTCTCGATGAACCCGACCGCCCCGTCCGATCCGACGAGGAACTCACACGTCCCGGCGTTGACGTAGCCGGCGTGGCGGGCCAGGGCGACCGCCGACGAACAGAGGCGCTCCCGCAGGACCGGATCGACGGCCGGGGACGGAGACTCCTCCCACACCTTCTGGTGGCGGCGCTGCATCGAGCAGTCGCGCTCTCCGAGGTGGACCACGCCGCCGTGGGCATCGGCGAGGATCTGGACCTCCACGTGGCGGGGATCGGGCACGTAGCGCTCCAGGATCATCCGGTCGTCGCCGAAGGCAGCGAGCGCCACGCGACGCGCCGTGACCAGGGCGGGCCCGAGCTCGTCGGGATCGTGGACGACCGTCATGCCCTTCCCGCCGCCACCCGCGGCCGCCTTCACGATCACCGGGAACCCCACGTCGGCCGCCGCCTTAGCGAACGCCTCGTCGGACTGGTCGTCGCCCGAGTAGCCGTCCAGGATCGGGACGCCCGCCTCCGCGGCCAGCTGCTTCGCGCGTGCCTTGTCCCCCATGGCGCGCAGCACATCCGGCGGCGGCCCGACGAAGGTCAAACCGGCGTCCAGGCAGGCCTGGGCGAGGTCGGGGTTCTCCGACAGGAACCCGTACCCCGGGTGCACGAGCTCGGCTCCCGTGCGCCGCGCCGCCTCCACCACCCGGTCGATCCGCAGGTAGGACTCGGAGGCGGGGGGAGGTCCGATCGCGACCGCCTCGTCGGCAGCCAGGACGTGCGGAGCGTGAGCGTCCGCCTCGCTGTGGACCGCGACGCATCTCATCCCCATCCGGTGGGCCGTCCGGAAGATGCGGACGGCGATCTCACCGCGGTTCGCGACGAGCAACGTGGTCATGGCCGCAATCCTATCCGGGGCGGGTGAGCTGTCCCTCGTAGGGACCGCGGCCCGTGATGCACGCCGCGCCAGCGCGCGCGGCGAGCGCGAGGGCGTCCTCGGCGGCGAGTCCGGCCGCCAGCGCGTAGGTGAGCGCTCCCACGAAGCTGTCCCCGCCGCCGTAGGTGTCCACGATCGGCCCCGGCAACGCGGCGGGTGCGTACCGTCCCCACCGGCCGCCCGCCTCGTATCGCCCCCCGTCCCGGCCCTCCGTCCGGACGACCAGCCTCGACTGGAACGAGCCCGGCTCCCACGGCTCGGACGGGTCGCTCGCGCTCCCGCAGACCGCCTCGCACCCGGGGTCGACGCGGGCGAGGCGCTCGTGCTCGCGCAGGGTCGCCACGAGCACCCGGGCCCGGCGTGCGGCGCGGAGCGCGTCGTCGTCGCCGGCGCAGAAGTAGACGGCGTCGGTCTGGGCCAGGTCGTCCCACGGGAGCGGGTCGGACGCACGGGGACCCAGGCGCGACCCGATCACGACGATCGTCCGCTCCCCGGTCGCGTCGATCAGCGTGAACGCGCGCCGCTGTGGTTCCGCACGGAAGGTGGCGTGTACGCGGAGCCCGAGCCGCTCCAGCTCGACGAGGGACCGGTGCCCGAGCTCGTCGTCGCCCAGGGCCGTGTAAAGGTCGCATCCGCCGGCCAGCCTCGCCAGCTGCACGGCCGCGACCGGACCTCCCCCCGCCGGGAGGTCCAGCACGTCTTTCGCGTGCAGGATCTCGCCGGGAGCGGGGAACCGGTCGACGGGGGCGAACGTCACCCACTCCACGTGGCCGACGACCGCTACGCGCACGTTACATCCGGAAGACGCCGTAGCGGGGCTCGGCGATCGGCGCGTTGTATGCCGCCGAGATACCGAGCCCGAGGACCGTGCGCGTGTCGAGCGGGTCGATCACCCCGTCGTCCCACAGCCGTGCCGTCGAGTAGAGCGGGTGACCCTGCGTCTCGTACTGGTCGCGGATCGGCTGCTTGAACGACTCGTCGTCGGGGTCGCCGCGCACGATCGCGAGCACGGTCGCCGCCTGCTCGCCCCCCATCACCGAGATGCGGGCGTTGGGCCACATCCACAACAGCCGCGGCTCGTAGGCCCGACCGTTCATCGCGTAGTTGCCGGCGCCGAAGCTGCCGCCGACGATCACCGTGAACTTGGGGACGACCGCGCAGGACACGGCCGTGACCATCTTCGCGCCGTCCTTCGCGATGCCGCCCGACTCGTAGGCGCGTCCGACCATGAACCCCGTGATGTTCTGCAGGAAGACGAGCGGGATCCGGCGCTGGTCGCAGAGCTCGATGAAATGCGCCCCCTTCAGTGCCGACTCCGAGAACAGGATGCCGTTGTTCGCCACGATCCCGACGGGGAACCCCCAGATGTGGGCGAACCCGCAGACGAGCGTCTCGCCGTAGAGAGCCTTGAACTCCTGGAAACGCGAACCGTCGACGATCCGCGCGATCACCTCGCGCACGTCGTAGGGCACCCGCGTGTCCGCGGGGACGATGTCATAGATCTCGCGTGGGTCGTACTTCGGCTCCTCCGGTTCGCGCATCCCGGGCGGGAGGTCCTTGCGGCGGTTCAGACCGGACACGATGTCCCGGACGATCTGTAGCGCGTGCGCGTCGTCCAGCGCGTAGTGGTCGACGACCCCGGACGTGCGGGCGTGGACGTCCGCCCCGCCGAGCTCCTCGGCCGTCACCTCTTCGCCCGTGGCCGCCTTCACGAGCGGTGGACCGCCCAGGTAGATCGTCCCCTGCTCCCGGACGATCACCGACTCGTCGGACATCGCCGGGACGTAGGCGCCCCCCGCCGTGCACATCCCCAGGACGGCCGCGACCTGCGGGATCCCGAGGGCGGACATCGTCGCCTGGTTGTAGAAGATCCGGCCGAAATGGTCGCGGTCGGGGAAGACCTCGTCCTGCATGGGGAGGAATGCGCCGCCCGAGTCGACCAGGTAGACGCAGGGGAGTCGGTTCTGCAGGGCTACCTCCTGCGCGCGCAGGTGCTTGCGCACGGTCAACGGGAAGTACGTGCCTCCCTTGACCGTGGCGTCGTTGCACACGATCACGCACTCGGTGCCCTCGATGCGGCCGATGCCGCAGATGATCCCGGCTCCCGGGGCCTGCCCGTCGTACATGCCGTGCGCGGCGAGCGGCGAGAGCTCCAAGAAAGGGGTGCCGGGGTCGAGGAGGCGCTCGACCCGCTCCCGAGGGAGGAGCTTGCCCCGGGAGACGTGTCTCTCCCGCGCCTTCTCCGGACCTCCGAGCGCCGCCGCGGCGAGGTGCTCCTTCAGCTCGGAGACCGCGCCCTCCATCGCCGCCCGGTTGGCGCGAGCGGCCGCCGAGGTGGGGTCGAGCTGGGTGCGGAGGACGGGGCTCATCCGGCCCATCCTAGTGCGCCGGTCTCGCCGGACGTCACGGTCGCGGTGGAGGCGGACGGTCTCCCGTCCGGTACCTCTCCAGCCCCTCGGAGAGCTCGGGCGCGGTCAGCGTCGCCTCGCCGCGCGCCGCCTCCGCCTCCGGTCCGTCCCCCGCCAGCGCAGAGGCCCGGTCCGCTACGAGCGACGCCTGCGGGTACCCGGCGATCCGCTCGGCCAGCTCCAGCGCGCGGTCCAGCGCTGCCCCCTGCGGCACGACCTCCTGGACGAGCCCCATCCGCAGCGCGCTCGCCGCATCTATCACGGCTCCAGTCTCGATCAGGTACAGGGCGTTGCCCAGGCCGACGATCCGTGGGAGGCGCTGGGTCCCCCCGTCTATCAGCGGCACCCCCCAGCGCCGGTTGACCACCCCGAAGGTCGCGGTCTCGTCGGCGATCCGGACGTCGCACCAGCAGGCCAGCTCGAGGCCGCCGGCGAGGCAGTGTCCGGACACCGCGGCGATGGTCGGCTTGGAGACCTCGATGCGTGAGATGCCCATCGGTCCGGACGAGGCGGCCCCGGGCCGGGCGGTCAGTCCGTCCGCCGCCTTCAGGTCGGCTCCCGAGCAGAAGGCGCGTCCGCCGGCGCCGGTGAGGACCAGGACGCGCTGTCCGTCGTCCGCGTCGAAGGCGCGAACGGCGTCCTCGAGGGCCTGGGCGGTGGGGGCGTCCACGCAGTTGTGGACCTGGGGGCGGTCGATCGTCACGACCAACACCCGGTCGCGGCGCTCGACCCGGACCGTCACGACGCCGGCTTCGCCGTCCGGTCCCGCTCCCACACCTCGTCCAGGAACGGTTGCAGGTGGGAGACGAGCCGCTCGGGATGCACCCGGTACTCGAGGATCGACGAGGCGCTGACGAAGCGGGCGTCCGGGAGCCGGTCGGCCAGGTGGCGCGCATCGGCCAGCACGTGCAGCGGGTCCCGCCGGTGGCCGATGACGAGAGCGGGCATCGTGAGCCGGGACAGGTCCGCCTCGTCGGGGAGCTCGTCGGACAGGAGCCCCCTGATCACGGCGACCGCGGACAGCGGGTCCAGACCGAGAACATCGCGGAAGGCCGCCGCCTCCGGGAGGCTGCGCGGCACCGGCATCCGTCTCACGAGAGGGGAGGACGCGCGCAGCACCGGGCCTCCCGCGTGCAGGACACCCGCCAGCCCCGTGAACAACCGCTCGGCGAACCCGCGCGCCCGCCACAGGACCGGCATCTCCACGACGAGCCCCGCGAACCGGGCGGGGTGGTCCAGAGCGGTCGAGAGGGTGACGTTGGCACCGAGGGACAACCCCCCGACCACTGCCTTCTCCAGTCCGAGGTGGTCCATCACAGCCACCACGTCCGACCCGAAGCCCGCCCAGGTGTACAGGGATGCGTCGTCCGGGCGCTCGCTCAAGCCGTGCCCGCGCATGTCCAGGAGGATGACCCGGTGACCGTCGAGCCTCCGGCGCAGCCGGACGAACATGCGCGAGGACCACAGCAGGCCATGCAGCAGGATCAGGGGAGGGCCGCCGCCTCGCTCGACGTAGTGCAGGCGCAAGCCGTCGGGATGGTCGAAGTACGGCACGGCGAGAAGTTACCAGGAACGCGTGATCGGGGGCCGTGCGGCCCCCGATCCCGGTCGGACTCCCTCTAGAGGGAGCAGCAGCGCAGCTCGAGGAGCTCGTCCAGCGACGGCGTCTCCTCGGCCGTCCAGTCGCCGATGACGAGCAGCTCCTCGGCCGCGGTGTCCTGCGACATCACGGGCACAGGGAAGCTCGTGGCCTCCTCGTGGATCATCTCGTTGGTGTTCACCCTTCACCCCTCTCCGGTGGCCGATCCGATGAAGGACCCCCGGAGGGGCCGCGAGGTTACGCGGGTGCGCGGTCCGGGAGCCGCTCGTCCAGCCAGGCCACGATGTCCGCGATCACCTGGTCTCGCTCGGGCTCGTTCAGCACCTCGTGGTAGAGGCCGTCGTAGCCCTTGAAGGTCTTGTCGGTGATGACGAGCTGGGTGTGGACGTTCTGCGCTCCCGCCATATCGGTGACCGTGTCCTCGGTCCCGTGAACGAGAAGGACGGGCACCGTGATCAGGGGGACCGCGTCGGACGCGCGCCCCAGCGCCTCCGCAGCGAGCATCGTGAGCTCCATCGTGACCCGGTCGTAGAAGACCAGGTCGTCGTTGCGGTAGGCCTCCACGATCTCGGGGTCACGCGAGATGGCCTCGGGCGGGATCGGACCGCCGGACGTGAGGGAGTCGAGGACCGCCTGTCCCGGCACGAGCGCGGTCCCCGACAGGATCAGCCCGTCCAGGATCCCCGCGGGGGTCTTGGCGACGGCGGGCAGGGAGACGAGGGTGCCCATCGAGTGGGCCAGCAGGAAGAGCGCGGGATAGGAGGGGCGGAGCCGCACGCAGAGGTCGGTCACGTCCTGGGAGATGGCGTCGACGTCGGTGCCCATGTCCCCCGGGAACCCGGGCGACCGTCCGTGCCCCCGCAGGTCCAGGGCGTGCGCGGCGTACCCTGCCTCGTTGAGCTTACGGGCCACGTACTCGTAGCGACCCGAGTGCTCGGCCAGCCCGTGAACGATGACCACGCAGGCCTTGGGATCGTCGACCGGCCAGCTGCGCTCGTGAAGGTTCATCGGCTCCTCCTGTAGGGTGACCCGTATCGAACCACGCGCCGCCCCGGCCACGCACCCGGGGCGGGGTGACACGGTAGAATCACCGTCCTGAGGGCCCTTAGCTCAGGTGGCCAGAGCGCTTGCTCGACACGCAAGAGGTCGCAGGTTCAAGTCCTGCAGGGCCCACGCTGGCGGTTCGTTCCGCCAACTCGCCGCATACGACCGATTTGGCTGGTGAGGAGCTCGGACGTGGAGAAATGGTGGGACGCCGCCTCCCTCGACGACTACGACCGGCAGACCGAAGACTGGGTAGGAATCGTAAACCGCCTTCCCCCAGTCCGGACGGAGGACGGGAGCCCCCCGACGAGGGAGCAACTTCGGTTCTGGTACTTGCAGCTTCAACCGAAGCAACGCTGGGCGTACTCGGTGTACAGAGAGACAAGCGCCGAGGTCGACGTCCGCCCCTAAGTCGAGTGATCGATCAGCCAAACGGCCGTGCTCTCTCACGATCCCCGCTCTATGGCGGAGACCCCGAGTTGCTTGCATATCTCCGCCGCCGTCGTGCGGGGGATGTCCGTGTGTCGGGGGACGGAGGAGCGCTTGTCGGTTTCCATGTTCCGCCAGATGTCGTGCCTGCCTCCATGACGGACGAGCTCACATCCGGATGCCCTCAGGTGTGCCCCGAGGTCGCGACGCTTCGTCACGAGGCCTTCGCCCCCCGCTTGACGCCCCGCGGCCCAAACGGCGGCATGAGGGTGTACCGGCGTTCCTCCGTATACCCCTGCGCGGACAGAGGCGCTGGCTTCAAGCGCTTCTCGACGTAAAGGAGGTCGTGCTTCCGAAGCCAGCGTAGACCTCGGGCGGCGGTGTCCGCGGACACGCCGTACCAGTCGGGCGCGCGGTCGTACGGCAGTATGAAGGCGTCCGGAAGGCTCAGACCGACAAGGAGGACTGCCTTCGCGGAGAGGGGCATGCGCCGGTTCCAGCCTTGGGGCGCAAGCCAAAAGTCGAACGGGACCCTGAAGTACGGCCGGCCGTCCGCTCCGGGATGTGTGTACGGCTCCCCCGAACCGTCCTCGCGGAGTAGGAACACACGCGTCAGCCGACCATGTCGTTCGCGCCGAATCAGCTTCGCGTGCTCAAGTCGTCGCCAGGCTTTGGACACCGCAGAGGGCGCGTTCGTTAGGTGCAGCGTCCTCGTCCATACAGCCGCGGGGAGCGTGACATCCCATGGCTCCTTCGAGCAGATCGCGAGGACAAGCAGATAGAGATCCAGGGCCCGATCGTCACGGCGGCGAACGATGCCGGCCAAGGGGCCGGGTTGAGTACTGCCGCCCGCAGTTCCTTCCTGCACGAATGCGCGACTAACCGGGACGGACTTGCTCCGCCGGCCAGAGCGCCGGAGGAGCGCCTCCACCGTGTCCTGGGGTGTCGGCACTGGCTTCGTCATGATGGCTAGTATGCCACCGAAGGACGGCAACCGTGCCAGCTCGGACGTGCCCCGGGTTGGCGTCTGAGCTTACCCTATATGATTACCATCGAACACCCATTCCAGTGCCACGTCGCACACCCATCCCAGTGCCAACCGGCCGACTGGCCGCGTACCCGCCACACGCGTGCCTGGCCAGCCCACACTTTCAGACCTGACCTGCACCCGAACGTAGTCCCGATAGCCGGCTGCGCACCGTATCCTGAACTCATGGAGCGACGAACCAGCCTGACCGCGGTCTTCGATGTGGTCGAGAACGGTTGGATCCAGGCGCAGATCCGTGAAATCCCTGGAGTCATCACAGCTGCGCCGACACAGGAGGAGGCCGAAGAGATGCTCCTGGACGCCCTCCACGAATACCTGCTGTCCTTCGGACCCACGAAGGCGGAGGCCCGGCCGCGGGCCGGCGATTCTCGCAAGATCGTCGTGACCACGTCCACATAGGCTCCGATCCACTCGCTGCGCTGCACGCAAGTCGTCTCAGTCTCCACCGTGTCTGGAGCCACGTCTCCCATGAGTCAGGGCGCGCCGACGCTCGGTACCATCCCAAGGTGGACGAGAACATCGAGATTGAGTGGGCCGTCCTCGTCTTGGCCGTCGCCCGGCTCGGCGAGGTCGGATTCCAGGGTTGGTCGGGCAGTCATGGGCTCGGCCAGGCCGGTCGATACGTCCTGGAGCGTGCGCTTCCGCGCACCTGGAAGGCTGCCGGGCTCGAACTCGACCTGATCGCGGCTGCCCGGCGGCACGACGAGGCCCTCCCTCGGCCCACGGCTCTCCACCTGTTCTCTGACCGACTCCCGTTCCGGGCCACCGCATCGGCCTGGATCTCGGAGCGGAAGACGGCGCCGTCCAAGCTGCTCGACCAAATCGCCAGCTGGGACCTGGATTCGCTCGCCGCCGAGGTGATGAACCGCGCCGGGTCCCCACTGGGCGGCGAGATGCTGGGCGGTGCTCGCCGTCTCGGGCAACTCAGCCCCGCGGACCTCGAAGACCGGGAGAAGCTCACCTCGGCGTCCACGCAGATGGCGGCGAGTTATCTCGCCGGCAATGGCTTCGCGCCCGCGTACTTCGACCTGACGTGACCGTACTGAATTCGAACATCCAGAAGGGGGGAGCACTAATCGACGACTCGCGGCGGCTGGTGTCGGTGTGGGATCCGGCGGGATCGGCGGACGAGAATCGCGAGCGGATCGTCGCCGAGAACCTGCTCGGGAAGCCCTCGCGAGCGCGCACCGAGGACGTCCTGCGGCGGATCCTCGGCCCCCGCTTCATCGAGCCCGGCCCCCACGTCATC
>DATLFR010000099.1 GCA_035540895.1 Actinomycetota bacterium
AGCGCGCCCACCCCCGCCTCCCGTACCTCCCACATCGCGGTCGCGGCCAGCACGTCCGTGTACCGCCCCACGAACGGCGCACCGGCCACGACGCGCTCCATCCGGTCCAGACCCGCCTCGGCCTCGGCGAGCGAGGCTCCCTGGTACTCCACGAAGAGCAGGCCCCCGAGCGATGGATCGATGTCGCGGACGCGCGCCCCGTGGAAGGCGCTCGACCGGGCCACGTCGAGGAGCGACTGGGAGACGAGCTCGACCGCGCACGGGGAGGTGTCGACGAGCGCGGGTACGGCATCGATAGCCGCGTGCATGTCGGGGAACCCCACGACCCCCAGGACACGCACGGCCGGCAGCTCGTCGAGGGTGACCTCGACCGACGTCATGAGCGCGAGCGTCCCGTCCGAGCCGGCCAGCAGCTTCGCCGGGTTGGGATGGGGGACGCACAGGTGCTCGAGCTGGTAGCCGGACCCGCGGCGGGCGAGGGTCCGGAACCGGTCGTCGAGCAGCGGCGTGGTCTCGTCGCGGATGCGCAGCAGGTCGGCGCGTAGACGGTCCGGGAGCCGGTCCATCGTGGGTCCGAACGTCACCCGGCTCCCGTCGGCGAGGACGGCGTCCGCCGTCCGGACGTGGTCGACCGCCGCCCCGTAGACGATGGAGTGGGTGCCGCCCGCGTTCGTGCCGACGACCCCGCCCAGCGTGCACTGACGCTTCGTGGCCGGGTCGGGTCCGAACTCGAGGCCGTGGACCCGCAGGGCCCGGTTCAGCTGCCACCAGGTGACGCCGGGCTGCACGCGGGCCGTGCGCGCCTCGGGTTCGATCGACTCGATCCGGTCGAGCAGGGAGAGGTCGAGCTGGAGCCCGGCCCCCACGCACTGGCCCGAGAGCGAGGTGCCGGCGCCCCGGGCGGTGATAGGCACGGAATGCTCCCGGCAGGTCTGTACGACCGCCGCGATGTCGTCGGGCTCCGCCGGACGCGCCACCGCGAACGGCTCGATCCGGTACGGCGAGGCGTCCGTCGCGTAGAGGGCGCGGGCGATGCGGTCCGTCCGGACGTCGCCGCGCATCCGCGAACGCAGCACCTGGGCGAAGGCCTCACGGTCGACGCCGGCGAGGGTGCTCAACGTCCGAACACGTTCGTCGGCCGGCCGCGCACGCCCGGTCGCGCGCGCCACAGGCCCCCGGACCCCGGCTCCCCCTCGGTGGCGGCGGTGGTGATGTACAGGTCGGTCAGATCCGCACCCCCGAACGCGCAAGACGTCACCTTCGAGACCGGGAGGGAGATGGCGTCCACGCGCTCACCGTCCGGGGTGAAGCGGACGACGGACGACCCTCCCCAGAGGGCCACCCACAGGTGACCCTCACCGTCGACGGTCAGCCCGTCCGGGACGGTCAGCGGGTCCCAGCTGTGGGGGAGCGAGACGAGGTCGCGGCGCCCGCCGAGCGCACCGTCGTCGGACACCTCGAACGCGTGCACGGTGAAGCGGAGGGAGTCGACGAAGTACATCGTCCGGCCGTCCGGGCTCCAGTCGATCCCGTTCGGGAGCCTGACCCCGTCGAGGTGGAGGGCGATCGTGCCGTCCAGGTCGAGCGTGTACAGAGCGCCGCGCTCCCCAGCGAAGTCGAGCGGGACGCGCCCGAACCAGAACCTCCCGTGCGCGTCGACCGCGGCGTCGTTCGTCCGGGCGGGGAAGTCCTCGGGGTGGTGGGACACCCACTCCGACACCGAGCCGTCCTCCCCGATCACGACGAACCCGTCCTTCACCGCGCAGACCAGGCTCCCGTCCGGACGGGGAGCCAGCGCCGAGGCGAACCGGCCGATCGGCGTGGTGGACAGCGAGTCGGCGTGCGGGTCGTACCGGTGAAGGACCCCGGGCGGGATGTCCACCCACCACACGGACCCGGCGTGCCACAAGGGACCCTCACCGGTCTCGTTGCTCACGTCGACGACGAGCTCGGGCCCGTTCATGCGCTCACCTCCACGGTCAGCCTCGTCTCGATCGCGCCTCCCGCCGGCACGAGGAGCGCCGTCCCGTTCGCCACCGCCTCGGCCAGGCCCCGGTTCGGGTAGCTCGTGAACGGTTCCAGCCCCAGGTTGTAGGTCCGGCCCCACCAGGGGTAGCCGTGTCCGCCCCCGTAGCTCTGCCACACCCACAGGTGGCGGAACAACCGCTCGTCGAAGCGGACGGTGACCGTCACGCCGCGGCCCGGGTTCGTGACCGTGTAGCGACCCTCGGGGAGCCCGGTGACGTAGGCGAGGTCGTGGGAGCGGGCGTCCGGGCCGGGGACGCGCGACAGGTCGACGTCTCCGACGACGGGCCAGTCTCCGGTCGCGCCCGGGGCGAGCCTGCTGGTAGGCCAGACCTCGTCGTGCACGCTCACCCGTCCGCCCGGGAGGTCGACGAGGCACCCCTCGTCGAGGAACGGCGGACCGAAGACGATGTGGTGTCCGTACATGATCTCGAGGTCCTCGGCTCCCACGTTCACGACGCGCTCGTCGACGACCAGCTCCGGGCGTCCGGAGGAGACCGAGATCTCCTTCGTAACCTCGATCGGGGTCCGGGCCAGCCGGACGTGGAAGCGCACCGACGCCTGCTCGGGCCCGTCGGACGTCACCGCGGCGTCCCACGGGAGCAGGTTGGCCTCGCCGTGCTGTCCGAGCTCGGCTCCCCGGTAGGTGGACGCGGCACCGCCGTTGGGGACCACGGTCTGCCAGCCGCCCTCGTAATGGTCGAGCCAGGGGTCCCCCGGGGCGCCGAAGGTCGCTGGGTGTCGCACCCCCCAGGGGGTCCGCCACAACAGCTCGGTATCCGTCGGCTTGTGCACGAGGCTCGAGATGTCCGCGCCCTTCCCCGAGAGCACGACCGCGCGCAGGTGCTCGTTCTCGATGACGGCGGTCTCGACCCCGCGGTACGTCCAGGAGGCGTCGGCTCGCGCGCCGTGCGTGTGCTCCGGACCGTATCTGCGCATGCTCATTGGACCCTCGCCGGCGGGCAATCCAGTATGGGAACACTAGACCGAACCCGAGGACCGAAGATGCCATCGAACGGCTTCCGAGTGCTGGTCGAGGGCCTCGACCACCCTGAGGGGGTGGCGGTGGGCCCCGACGGGACCCTGTACGCGGGCGGGGAGGCGGGCCAGGTCTACCGCATCGAGGAGACCGGTCCGGTGGAGGTGGCGAACACCGGCGGCTTCCTGCTCGGGATGGCGGCGGACGGAGACGGACGCCTCTACGCATGCGACGTGGCCCGGCGCGAGGTCCTGCGGGTCGACCCGCTCTCGGGATCGACCGAGGTCTACGCCTCCGGGACGCCGGAGCGCCCGATGGTGAACCCGAACTGGCCGGTGTTCGACGACGACGGGAACCTCTACGTCACCGACTCCGGGACGTGGAAGGGCGACGACGGCTGCATCTTCCGGGTCTCCCCGGCGGGTGAGGCCGAGGTGTGGAGCACGGCCTCGACCGCGTTCCCCAACGGAGCCTGTCTCACCGCCAACGGCGGACACCTGCTCGTGCTCGAGTCGGTGCCGGGGGCGCTCGTGCGCATACCGGTCGCCGATCCGAGCGCGCGCGAGGTGATCGTGGAGCTCCCGGACGCGGTCCCGGACGGCATCTGCCTCGACACCGACGGCACCGCCTACGTCTTCTGCTACCGCCCGGACCGCGTCTACCGGATCGCCGACGGCACCCTCGAGGTGTTCGCGGACGACCCGCAGGGGACCCTCCTCGCCGCCCCCACCAACGGGGTCTTCGTCGGGACCGATCGCACCACGCTCGTCTGCGGCAACCTGGGGCGCTGGCACCTGTCCGCGTGCGAGGTCGACACCCCCGGGCTCCCGCTGCGCTACCCGAGCCCGTCCGGGAGCCCGAAGTGAGCGAGATGCAGGGCAGGACGGCGCTCGTCACGGGGGCCGCCATGGGCATCGGCCGCGCGGCCGCCGAGGCCCTGCACCGACAGGGAGCCCGGATCGCGCTCGTCGACCGGGCCGACGCGGAGCCCATCGGCGACTCGGTCTCGCTGCTCGCCGACGTCTCGGACCCCGAGGAGGTCGAGCGCGCGGTGGGCGAAGCCGTGGAGGCGCTCGGACGGCTCGACGCGGTGGTCTGCGCGGCCGGGATCCAGCGCTACGGATCGGTCGTCGACACCCCCATCGACGTGTGGGACGAGGTCATCGGCGTCAACCTCAGGCAGATGTTCCTCGTCGGCAAGCACGCCGTTCCGCATATCGAGGCGTCCGGGGGCGGGGCGATCGTCAACGTGGCGTCGGTCCAGGCGCTGGCCGCCCAGCGGGGCGTGGCCGCCTACTCGGCGTCGAAGGGCGGCGTGGTCGCGCTCACGCGGGCGATGGCGGTGGATCATGCGCCGGCCGTCCGGGTGAACTGCGTCTGTCCGGGGTCGGTCGACACCCCGATGCTGCGCAGCGCCGCCGAGCTCTTCTCAGAGGGGAAGGACCCCGACGAGGTGGTGGGAGCCTGGGGGCAGATGCACCCGATGGGACGGGTGGCCCGTCCGGAGGAGGTCGGGGAGGCGATCGCGTACCTGGCCGGACCCCGGGCCTCCTTCGTCACCGGCGCCGCGCTGCTCGTGGACGGGGGGCTCCTCTCGGTGATCGGCGGCACATGAGGACGGGTCCGGCCGGGCGCATCACGGCGCTGCGCGCCACCACGGTCACCGTGCCGCTCCAAGCTCCCCTGCGC
>DATLFR010000100.1 GCA_035540895.1 Actinomycetota bacterium
GCGGAAGGGGTAGGGGTCGGGTTCGCAGGCGGCAGCTCGGACGGGAGCCCGGCCTGGGCCTTGAAGTTGTCGAACCGGGTGTGGTTGCGGACGACGCCGGCCATCCCGTACGAGGTCAGCTTCGAGAGGGGGACCAGCAGCGGCGACCCGTCGGGGTTCGCCACCTCCCCCCAGCCGTAGAACACACCGTTCATGCGCAGCCCGAGGTGCTTGTTGGAGTCGACGAAGAGCTCGACGCGGTGCGTGCGTCCGAACAGGTCTGCGCGGGTGAGCGACGTCCGGACCCGCACGGGCACGATCGTGTCCGCGAAGCCGGACCGGGTAACGTCCGTCTGGTTGACGAACCCCGACACGTAGAGCGCCCCGACCTCGACCCGGTCGTCGGACGGGTCGTCGTCGAACCCGTTCCCGGGGTCGACCAGGATGACGCCTCCCGCGATCGCGGCCGCGGGACGGCACTCGTCGGTGGGCTGCCCGAACCCTTCCGGACAGGGCTGCGACTCCGTCGCCGGCGGCGGCCACAAGAGCGCCCCGACCACGGATCCGTAGGTGATGAGGAAGGTCTCGCCGTCCTCGGTGAGCCTCAGCGGCTCCCCGTTCTGGGTGAGGCGCGCGTGACCGACGTCGGTGATGCGCGTAGCGGCGCTGATGGTGTAGGTGCCGACGCGTCCGGGCTGGTCGGCCGCCGTGGCTGGGGTGCGGTAGACGACACCGAGAGGGAAATCGTCGCGTGTGCTGCCGTCGGGGTTGAAGGCGTCTCCCGTCCTGCTCGCCACGTCGTCCCAGGAGAGTGACTTGGTCTGGCCGCCGTCCACGAAGGCGGAGCCGGCCGAGTTGTTGGCCACGGTCCACCGGGTTCCGTGGTTGTCGTTGAACGGCGGGATGGTGAGGATCCGCCAGTTGGCCGGTGCCGCCCCCGGCGCGTCCGCCAGCGACTCGAAGGTGTCCTCGACGATCACCCGACCGAGCGCGGCCCGGGACACCGACCCCGTTGCCACCAGCAGAGACGCGAGCAATCCCAGGACCAGCCAGGACGAGAACGGACGCAGACGCACGGTCACCCCTCCCCTAGACACCGCGGCGAGCGGAGCTCGCCCCCAGGAAGGGTTCTCCGCGTGCGGACCGTTCCCTGCCCGCTAGGACGCGGGCGTCACTCCCACTCGATGGTGCCGGGAGGCTTTGACGTGATGTCGTACACGACCCGATTCACGCCCTTCACCTCGGCGGTGATCCGGTTGCTGATCCGCTCGAGGACCTCGTGGTCGATCCGCGCCCAGTCCGCGGTCATCGCGTCCTCCGAGGTGACCGCCCGGACGACGATCGGGTACGCGTAGGTCCTCTCGTCTCCCTGGACCCCCACCGATCGGATGGCCGGCAGCACCGCGAAGGCCTGCCAGATCTCTCGGTCGAGCCCCGCCCGGTGCAGCTCCGACCGAACCACGGCGTCCGCGCTGCGCAGGATCTCTACGCGCTCCGGCGTGACCTCCCCGATGATCCGCACGGCGAGTCCGGGGCCCGGGAACGGCTGCCGGTAGACGATCTCCTCGGGGAGCCCGAGCTCCATCCCCACGGCGCGGACCTCGTCCTTGAAGAGGTTGCGCAGCGGCTCGACGAGCGAGAACCGCATCCCCTCCGGGAGCCCCCCCACGTTGTGGTGGGTCTTGATCGTCGCGGCGGTGGAGGAGCCCGATTCGATCACGTCGGGGTAGAGCGTCCCCTGGACGAGGTACTTCACGTCCCCCAGTCCCTTGGCGACGTCCTCGAAGACACGGATGAAATGGGTGCCGATCACCTTGCGCTTCTCCTCCGGGTCGGACACCCCCTCGAGCGCGGTCATGAACCGCTCCCGCGCGTCGACGTGGATCAGCTCCACCTGGAAGTGACGACGGAAGGTCTCCACGACCTGTTCGGCCTCGCCCTCTCGCAGCAGGCCGTGGTCGACGAAGATGCAGGTCAGCTGCTCGCCGATCGCCTTGTGGACGAGGAGCGCGGCCACGGAGGAGTCGACGCCGCCGGACAGCGCACACACCACCTTCTCCGACCCGACCTGGCGACGGATCGCGTCGGTCGCCTCGTCGATGATCGAGAGCGGGGTCCACGACGGGAGCACGTCGCACGCCGTGTACAGGAAGTTCTTCAGGATCTCCCGGCCGCGCGGGGTGTGGGCGACCTCGGGGTGGAACTGGACGCCGAACAGCCCGTCCTCTGGGTCCTCCATCGCGGCCACCGGACAGGTCTCGGACGCCGCGGTGACCGTGAAGCCGTCCGGCGGCTGGACGACCGTGTCGCGATGGGACATCCACACGGTCGTCTGCTCCGGGAGCCCGTCGAGCAGGACGCTCGAACCCTCCCCGATCGCGATCTCCGTCTTGCCGTACTCCCCGACGTCGGTATGCGCGACCTCCCCACCGAGGAGGCTCGTCATCAGCTGCTGCCCGTAGCAGATCCCGAGCACGGGGACGCCGAGCCTGAGCAGCCGCACGTCGCAGGTGGGGGCGTCGGGGGCGTAGACGGAGGCCGGACCCCCGGAGAGGATCAGACCGGCCGGGTTGCGGCGCGCCAGCTCGTCGGCGTCGATCGTGTGGGGGACGATCTCGGAGTAGACGTGGCACTCGCGGACCCGCCGGGCGATCAGCTGGGCGTACTGGGCGCCGAAGTCGACCACGAGGACGGGTTGCGTCATCCCCCTGTTGGTACCAGACGCCGTCAAGCCGCGTCCGATCGCGGGGGCGAAGCGCCGGGGCCGCGCCTTCGGCGCGGCCCCGGCTCCCACGATGTGGCGACGAACGTCACCCGAGCTTCCCGTCCCGGACGTCGTTCAGGTCGGCCTTGTCGTCGTTGTCGAACTCGAGCGGCGTGCCGCCCTGGATCACGTTGCCCGGGTTGACCATCTCGACCGCGTAGTACATGACCGAGTTGCGGTTGCGCGAGTGCCCCTTGCTGTTGGGGTCCTCGTGGTTGCGCGGGCTCTTGTAGGCCAGGTTGATGAGGCTCATCACGTGTCCGAACTCGTGGGTCAGCACCGCACGCTCCATCCGCTGCGCGCCGCCCACGGCGGCCGCCCCGGGGCCGTTGACCGCCGAGTGGTTCATCGCGATAACGCCGTTCGCCCCGAACCAGGCGACCCCGGCCGCGCCCGAGAACTCCGGCACGTACAGGATCCACACCGTCGCCACGCTCGGATCGCTGTTGTTGGTCGTCCGGTGGTTCCCCATCGCCTCGAACACCTTCTGGCTGTCGTAGGCCTCGTGCTGCCGAGGGATGGACTTCACCGGCATGACCTCGACCTCGGTCTTCTGGACGATCGAGCTGACGTAGTTGACGAAGCCAGCCACCGCGGCCGCGTTCGGACCCGTCCCCTCCACGGCGGCGATCTCGAACACCAGCTTCGGGGTCGAGGACGAGAGGATCCGACGGGCTAGGGCGATCCCGGTCGCCTCGCCCTCGGCGGCGAACGCCGCCGGCGGAGGGGGCGGAGGCACCGGGTTGGACTTCTTGGCCGCCTCCTGCTGCTGCCTGGACTGGGGAGCCGGTGTGACGTTCTGTGCGGGCTGCTGCTCCTGTTGCTGAGCCTGCTCCTCGAGCTCGGGCGGCAGTTTCACTCCGGACCCGACGTTGCTCGAGCCCGGGTCCTCGGGCGCCGTCCCTCTCCGCTGGAGGTTGCAGCCGCTGAGCAGGAGCATGACGGCGGCCGCGACGGCCACCCACCGAAACATCGATGTGCGTGTCCTCATCCCATCCCCACCTTCTGGGCCCTCTGCAGGTCCTTGCCCTCCGTCTTGATCGCCGGGGCGACCACGATCTCCGCCTTGTGGAACTCCCTGATCGTGCCGTATCCGGACGTCGCCATGGAGAAGCGGAGCGCGCCGAACAGGTTCAGCGTCCCGTCGTTCACGGCGGCGGGTCCGGACAGGATCTCCTTCAACGTCGCGACCTGGGTCGTCTGCACGCGCGCCCCGCGCGGCAGCTCGGGGTGGAAGGTCGCCATCCCCCAGTGGTAGCCCTTCCCGGGCGCGTCGAAGGCGGCGGCGAGCGGGGACGCCATCATGACGGCGTCGGCCCCGCAGGCGATCGCCTTGGAGATGTCGCCCCCCGTCCGCAGTCCTCCGTCGGCGATGACATGGCAGTAACGCCCGGTCTCCTCCAGGTGCTCGCTGCGGGCGGCTGCGGCGTCCGATATCGCGGTCGCCTGGGGAACCCCGATCCCCAAC
>DATLFR010000101.1 GCA_035540895.1 Actinomycetota bacterium
CCCGCTCCTCCACGTCATCGGGGGAGCGCAGCAGCACGAGCCCGGACAGGATCAGCGCGAGCGCGGCGACGCCGGCCAGGGGCGCGGCCAGACGTGGGCGGTCCGCGTCCAGGTCCTCATCCGTCCGGGGACGGAAGACGGCCCAGGGGTCGTCGCCCCCGGTAGGTGCCTCGGGGGCGGGAGGCCGGCGGACGCCCCACGCGAGGACGGCGGCCGCGATCGCGGCCAGCGTGCCACCGGCGATGAGCGCGTACGCCACCACCTCCCGAAGGTATCACCCCAGGTGGCACTACGCGACAGAACTTAACAGCTGTAACAGACGGGTCAGACGGTGGAGGTGTCCGGCTGCTGGGTCAGCGTGCGTCCGGCCGATCCAACGGCCTGCTGGATGAGCTGCCCGGCCTCGTAGAGCCCCCTCGTCAGGCGCCGCTGCAGCTTCCCGGACGGCGTCTTCGGCAGGGAGCCGGGCCGCAGCAGCACGACGTGGTCGGCGGCGATCTGCATCGCGCGCCGCACCTCGCTCGCCACCTGCTTGGCGAGCCCCACCGCGTCCTCGCCCTCCAGCCGGGTCTCGGCCACCACGACGAGCCCCTCGCGCGCGCGGCCGAGCGTCCCGAACGCCACCGCGTTGCCGCGGCGGACGCCGGGGACGCTCGCCGCCACCCGCTCGGCGTCCTCCGGATAGAGGTTGCGTCCGCCGACGATGATCATGTCCTTTATCCGTCCGGTGATCACGAGTCCGTCGGGTCCGATGAGTCCGAGGTCCCCGGTCCTGATCCAGCCGTCCTGCAGGACCTTCGCCGTCTCCTCTGGGTCCTCGAAGTAGCCGGCCATGATCGCGTTGGAGTGGACGCACACCTCGCCGACGTGTCCGTCGGGCAGCCGGTTGCCCTCCTCGTCGCGGATCTCGATCTGGACGTCGGGGATGGGGCCCCCGACGGAGACGAGGGGGCGCGCGCCGGGCGTCCCCGGCTCGACCTCGACCGCGACGCCGTCGTGGGCGAGCCGCTCCGAGTCGACCCACCGCGGTGGACGCATCTGACCGGGGCGGGGGGCCGCCACACCCAGCGTGGCCTCGGCCAGGCCGTAGACGGGCAGGAGCGCGCCCGGGTCGAGGCCGTGACGCTCACCTGCTTCGGCGAGATCGGCCAGGGTGTGGGCGTCCACCGGCTCCGCGCCGTTGGCCATGATCTGCATCGATGAGAGGTCGTACGGCTCCGACGCGTTGCGCAGGACCCGCGTGATCAGCCCGTAGGCGAAGTTGGGCGCCGCGGTCACCGTCCCGCGGAACTCCGACATCGCCTGCACCCACACCTTCGGGGACGAGATGAAGACCTCGGGTGGGATCAGGTAGGTCTTGAAGTCCCCGAGCATCGGCCACAGCGTCATGCCGATGAGTCCGAAATCGTGGAAGAGCGGGAGCCAGGACACGGCCACGTCGTCGCGCGTGAAGTCGACCTGCTTGCTGCCGGACCGGGCGTTGAGGATCAGGCAACGGTGCGTCAGGACGACCCCCTTCGGGCGGGCGGTCGACCCGGACGTGAACTGGATGAGCGCCGGATCGTCGGGGTCGGGGTCGACGGGCTCGACCTCGGTCTCCCGCTCGGTCAGCTCGTCCCATGAGGCGGTGGGGGAGACGATGTCTCGCAGCCCCTCGATGAGGTCGAAGCGGGGGTCCATCGCGAGCGCCTTCAGCCGCCCCTTCTCGGCCCGCGACCGGACCTCCTCCACGAGCGCCTCGGGGCTCGTCAGCCGCATCGGGACGGCGAGCGGCACCGCGACCGCGCCCGCGTACCAGGCCCCGAAGATCGCCGCCACGAACCCGGGTGTGGTGGACCCCAACAGCCCGACCCGATCACCGGGCTGGACCCCGAGCTCGCGCCAGGCCCCCGCCTGTCGCCGGGCGATGCGGCCCAGCTCCCCGTACGTCCAGCTGTCGACGATCCCCGAGCCGTCGAGGAACGTGATCCCATGGTCGCTCGAGGCACGCGCCTCCAGCGCCTCGCACAGGTTGCGGAACTCGGTCACGGCAGGACGCTCCCTCTCTAGGTGTGGTCGGCCCTCAGAGTAGTGCAGGTGCCGGGGCCGGTTCTCGTCGGGTAGGGTACCCGCCGCCGCGCCGGTCCACTCCAGCCGCGGGTGGGGGATCCGAAGGGATGGGCGTCGGTGTGGTCAGCCCGCGTAGTGCAGGTCGATCCGCGTTCCCTTGCGGACCTCGGTGCCGGCCGGGGGGTTCTGCCCCTGGACCTCGCCCTTGGGCTTGCCCGACCCCGGCACCGCGTACTCGTTGGCGACCACGAGCCCCAGCTCCCGGGCCTTGGCCTTCGCCGCATCGAGGGACATCCCGACCAGCGACGGCATCGCGAAGGCCCTCGGCCCCCGGGACACCACGACCTTCACCCGCGACCCTCGGACCGCCCTCTTGCCCGACGACGGGTCGGACCGGATGATCTGGTCGAGGGCGACGGAGTCGGAGAACTCGTCGACGCGGTCGTAGACGAGCCCGGCCGCCTCGAGGGCCGCCTTGGCCTGCGCCGGGGTCTTGCCCGACACGTCGGGAACGGTCACCAGGTCGGGACCCTTGCTCACCACGAGCGAGATCTCGCTGCCGCGCTCGAGCTGGCCCGCGTCGGGGGCGGGGTCCTGCGCCGCGACCGACCCGGCCGCGATCGTGTTGTGGAAGGCCTCTTCGACGTTCCCGACCTCGAAGCCGGCGCGCGCGATGAGGTCCTTCGCGTCCTCGAGGGACTTGCCGATCACCGTGGGGATGGTCAGGAACTCGGGCCCCTTCGAGGTGAACATCCTGACTGGGGTGCCGCGCCGCGCCCGGGAGCCGGGTGCGGGGTCCGTCCGGACCACGGCTCCCCGGTCGACCGAGTCGGAGAAGACCTCCTCGATCGGTCCGGGAGCCAGCCCCGCGCTGCGCAGAGCGTTCGTCGCCCTCTCGGGGGTGGCTCCGGCGACGTCCGGGACGTCGGTCATCCAGGGCTGGAGCACCGCGCCGGCCGTGGCCGCGCCCGAGACGAGTAACAGGACGAGGGCGACCAGGACCCACCGACGCCGGCTGCGGCGTCGCTCACGCGGCCGGGACCTGCTCCCCAGCTCGAGCGGGGGCAGGACGGTGGTGGGCATCGAGACAGCGGGCAGGACGACCTCGTCGGTGTGCTGCAGGTGCGTCGGGAGCGCCGACTCGCCCAGGGCGTGCGAGAACGAGCCGGCCGACCCGAACCGGTCGGAGGGGTGGAGCGCGGTCGCCCGAGCTACCGCGCCGTCCACGTCCGGGGAGATGCCCGGGGAGGGCACGGACGCGGTCAGGCGCGCGGCCGCGATCGCCGCCGGGGTCTCGCCGGTGAAGGCGGGGCGCCCCGTCAGCATCTCGTAGGCCATGATCCCGAGCGCGTAGATGTCCGCCCGTCCGTCCACGTCGCCGTCGGTCAGCTGCTCCGGTGCGATGTAGGCAACGGTCCCGAGGGGAGCGTCCGAGGTGAGCCGGGCCGCCTCGGGACCGAGGGCGCGCGCGACGCCGAAGTCCACGACCTTGACCTGGCCGGCTCCCGTCAGCAGCACGTTCTCCGGCTTGATGTCGCGGTGGACGATGCCTCGTTCGTGCGCGTGGTCGAGCGCGGCGGCCACGCCTGCGACCACCGACCGGACCGTGTCCACGTCGAGGCGTCCGAACCGTTCGACCAGGTCGCGCAGGCTGGTCCCCTCGACGAGCTCCATCACCATGTAGGCGCAGCCGTCCTCGGTCCCCCAGTCGTGGACCATCGCCACGTTGGCGTGGTTGAGCCGGGCGGCGTTCTGTGCCTCCCGTCGGAAGCGCTCGACGAACCCGGGGTCCGTGCCGAGAGCGGGGTGCATGAGCTTCACGGCCACGGGCCGACCCAGCACCTCGTCGGTGCCGCGGTACACGACCGCCATGCCCCCGGCGGCGATGCGCGCGTCGAGTCGGTAACGGGAGCCGAGACGGCTCCCTACGCGGGGATCGGTGCTGGTCGCTGTTTCACCCATGAGCGCGCTCATCGTACCCGGCTCCTGTGGCAGTTGTTAGCTTCTGAGCGGTTCTGAGCTACCCAGCCGCGTAGTAGATCTGGACCCTGCTGCCCTTCGAGACCTGCGTGCCGGGGGCGGGGGACTGGCCCTGGACCTCGCCCGCCGGCCGCCCCGAGCCCGGGACGGCGTACTCGTTGGAGACCACGAGGCCCATGGACTGCGCCTTCGCCTTCGCCTCCGTGCGGGACATGCCGGTGAGGCTCGGCATCGCGAAGGTCGCCGGACCGCGCGAGACCACGATGGTGACGGCCGACCCCCGTGGGACCTGCTTGCCGGGGGCGGGGTCCGTACGCAGGACCACGCCCTCCGCGACCGTGTCAGATGCCTCCACGCGTTCCGCCCACTTCAACCCGGCGTCGGAGAGGGCCTTTCGGGCGGCGGACCGTCCCGAGCCGACCAGGTTCGGGATCGTGACCGCGTCCGGACCCTTGCTCACCACCAGGTCCACGGCCGTGCCTCGCCGGGCGCGCCCTGCCGCCGGCTCCTGGGAGACGACCGCGCCCGCCGGGACCGACGCATGGAACTCCTCGCTGACCCGTCCCGGCTCGAACCCGGCCTCGGTGAGCGCGCGGCGCGCCTCGGCCAGCGTCTTGCCGGTGACCGCCGGCACGTTCACGAGCTCGGGCCCCTTGCTCACCACGAGGTCGACCCTCGTGCCGGGCCGCGCGGGCTCGGTGGGGGAGTGGGAGACGACCGCGCCCTCGGGAGCGGCCTCGTCGAAGATCTCCGAGGTGGAGCCGACCTCGAGCCCCGCCTCCCGCAGCGCCCTCTTCGCGGCCTCGACCTCGAGCCCGACGATCGCCGGGATGGCCACGGGCGCAGGGCCGCGGGAGGCGACGACGACGATGGGAGCCCCTGGGCGGGCCTGGGCCCCGGAGGAGGGGTCCGTTCGGATCACGAGCCCCTCGGCGACTTCGTCCGACCACTCGAGCCGCCGCTCGACCGCGAACCCCGCTCCGACCAGCGCCTCCTCGGCCCGTTCCACCGAGGCTCCCGTGACATCGGGAACGTCCACCAGCCGGACGCTCGGCGCGGCCACGACGGCCGCGGCCAGCAGGAGCATGACCAGCGAGCCCATCGCGACCGGCCACACACCCACGCGGACCGGGCCCCGTGGGAGCCGGACCCGGGCCAGGGCGCCGAGCAGGACGGCGGTCACGGGGGCGAGCAGGCGGTAGAGCTGCTGCTTGAGGGTCGGTCG
>DATLFR010000102.1 GCA_035540895.1 Actinomycetota bacterium
GAGACAGCCGCCGTCCCCTGCCCGATCACCTGCACCCGGTGGACCGTTCGGGAGCGGAGGGCCTCGGCGAGATCGGGAGGTATCGTCTCGGGCCCGAGCACGACGGAGGGCTCCCCGTCCCGGTCGACGAGCCTGCCTCGCAGCGTCTTCCGGAAGGAGCGCGGCGACTCCGACACCTCCTTGAGGAGGTAGTGCGGGAACTCGCCTCGGTCGACGTCACGTGTCGTGACCTCCGACGCCTGCAGCTCCTCGGGGGCGACCGGCAGCGGACCCCCGTCGTAGGCGACGCGCGTGATGCCCTCCACGCTCCCCGCCGCGGCGGCGTCGAGGACGACGACCTGACCCTTCGTGGCCTCCCCGTCCATGCGCAGGTAGGTACGGCACTGCTCCACGAGTCCGTACGGCTCGCTGGCGACGAGGAACATGTCCTCGGCGAACCCGACGTAGAGGGCCTGGCCGCTCCCGCGGAGGGCGAGCAGCAGGCGGCCGGGGTCGCCGGACGACACCGCCCCTATCGCGACGGATCCGTCGAAGGAGGCCACCGTGCGCCGGAAGGCCTCGACCAACTCGTCGCCGTCGGACATCCGCCGCGACACGAGGACGGGGATGACCTTCGCGTCCGTCGTGATCTCGGCCGGTATGCACAGGCCCGCCGAGGCCTTCAGATCGGCGTGGTTGTCCACGTCGCCGTTCAGTGCGGCGGCCACGTAGGGGCCGTCCGGACGGTCCTCCTCCTCGTGGTTCAACGGGTGGGCGTTCGCCTCCGAGATGATCCCCACGCTCGCCCACCTCGTGTGGCCGAGCACGGTCGCTCGCGACCCGTCGGCGGAGACGGCTGCATGGAGCAGGTCGTCACGGACGATCGCGTCGCGGATGGAGCGGGTGTTGTCGCCCAGCTCGCCTATCTCCGCGGCCGCTTTGTAGACGAAGGCCAGGTGGCCGTCGGGGGTCCTGACGGCATCGGACCTGAAGAGGGGATCGGCGGCCCGGGTCTCGAGCAGGGAGCGCAGGGCCGGCGAGTCGAGGTCGAGTCCGTGACCCGACACGAGTACGTGCACACCGGCCGAGTCGCGTCCGCGTACCTCGAGCCTGTCGATGGCCGAGAGCGCGACCTGTATGGAGGTGAACGCCGCCAGCGCTGCGTCGGACGCGTCCCTACCGGCCAGCTCGGCCGCCCGGGCAGACGTGACGAGGCGGTCACGACGGACCGCCCAGACCGCGTCCTTGAGGCGGAGCATGGAGGCGTTCGTCTCCTCGAGGTGAGAGGCGTCACCCCCGGCTGCGTCCAGGATCGTCTCGGCCTCGACGATCCATGCGTCGATCGCCCCCAGGTGAACCTCGAGGGCGGTTCGCGCCTCGGCGTCCCGGGCCAAGGTCAGGACGCCCGGCACCCCCGTCAGCAGAGCATCGGCCGACTCGACGTCGGCGGCGGCCGACGCGATCGTCCCGGCGGACGGTACCGGGGACGCTTGACCCAGCCCGTCGACGGCCCGCTTCACGGCCTCGACGACCTCGGCCCCCGCGGGCGCCGCCCGTCCGGGTGGCCGCGTGAGGATCGCGACTATGCCGCACATCTCAACCTCCCAGGGCTTCCCGGACCGCGTCCGCCAGCTCGCCGGCCACCGAGCGAGCCTGTTCGTGCTCGGCTGCCTCCACCATGACCCGGACGAGGGGTTCGGTCCCCGAAGGCCTGATGAGCACCCGACCTCCGTCCCCCAGTCGCTCCTGCGCGCGGGCCACCGCGTCCCGCACCCCGTCCGACTCGATCGAAGGGCTCCCGTTCGTCGGCACGTTCACCAGGACCTGAGGGAACGGGGCGAAGGGGACGAGGTCCTCGAGCCTGCCCTCCGCGGCCACGACCGCCTCGAGCAGGCAGAGGGCGGTGAGGAGCCCGTCTCCCGTGGGGGCGAGGTCGAGGCGCAGCACGTGCCCGGACTGCTCTCCCCCGAGCACGAGCCCGCGATCGGACATCGCCGCCACGACGTTGCGGTCCCCCACCGGCGTCTCGACCAGGCCGATCGCGTTGCTCGCGCACCACCGTCTAAGCGCCTGGTTGGACATCACGGTCACGGCCACCGCGCCGCCGCTCAGCTCTCCGCGCTCGGACAGCCGCCGCGCCAGGATGGCGAGGGTGGCGTCCCCGTCCACCACCCGACCGTGCTCGTCGGCGGCGAGCACCCTGTCGGCGTCGCCGTCGAAGGTCAGCCCTATGCACCCGTGCGCCCGGGCCGCCTCCGCCACGACCTCTGGGTGGGTGGCACCGCATCGGTCGTTGATCGCCTCGCCATCCCCGGTGTTGAGTGCGACCACATCCGCTCCCATGCGGCGCAGCGCCTCGGGGGCGGTCCAGCGCGCGGCGCCGTTCGCGCAGTCGACCACGATGCGCATGCCACTCAGGTCGAGGGGGACCCGCTCCGTGACCAGCTCCAGGTACCTCTGCGCGGGGTCGGTGACGAGCGGCGAGTCTCCGCCGATCCCCGGCCCGGTGGGGAGGTCCAGCTCCGAGCCCACCAGATCCGCCACCTCCGACTCCACCTCGAGGGAGAGCTTGCCGCCGTCGGGCCCGAGGAGCTTGATCCCGTTGTCGGGCGCCGGGTTGTGCGAGGCGGAGACGACCACACCGGCGCCGACCCCGTCGTCGTCGGCGGCGAGCATGGCCACCCCGCCCGACGGAAGCACGCCGACGTCGCGGATGTCTGCGCCACCGGATCGCACTCCCGCGGCTACCGCATCGGACAGCATCCGGCCCGAGGGTCGGGTGTCCCGGCCAACGACGACCACGGGCCGGCCCGACGGCTTCGACCCGAGGACCCCGCGCGCGCAGGCGACCGCGACCGCGCGCCCTACCCGGAGGGCGAGCTCCGGCGGGAGCCCCGCGTTGGCCACGCCCCGGATGCCGTCGGTGCCGAAGAGCGTGCCCATGGGTCCCCCGGTATGGACGGCGGGCGCGGTATCAGCGCTTGGAGTACTGAGGCGCCTTGCGCGCCTTGCGCAGACCGTACTTCTTCCGCTCCTTCACACGCGGGTCGCGCGTGAGCAGGCCGGCGCGCTTGAGGGTGGGCCGGAGATCGGGGTCGACCTCGCACAGGGCCCGGGCGATCCCGAGCCTGAGGGCCCCCGTCTGGCCGTTGCTGCCCCCGCCGTGCACGAGCGCCTCGACGTCGTAGCGGCCCTGGAGGCCCGTCACGCGGAGCGGGTCCATGATCTTGACCCGGTGGACCAGAGAGGTCACGTAGTTCTCGAATGGACGGCCGTTGACCGTGATCCGACCGTCGCCGGGGATCAGCCGGACGCGCGCGACCGACTGCTTGCGTCGTCCGGTGCCGTATCCGCTCGTCTCCGCCACGGTTACGCCTCCTCGTTCTGCTTCTGTCCGCGCCCGTCGAGCGGCTGCGGCTTCTGGGCCGCGTGCGGGTGCTCGGGGCCCTTGTAGATCTTCAGCTTCTTCATCTGCCTGCGGCCCAGGGTGGTCTTGGGCATCATCCCCCAGACGGCCTTCTGGATCGCCCGCTCGGGGTGGGTCTCGAGGAGCTTGCCGTACCAGAGGGACCGCAGCCCGCCCGGGTAGCCGGAGTGGCGGTGGTACATCTTCGAGTCGAGCTTGTTCCCGGTCAGCCTGATCTTCTCGCAGTTCACGACGATCACGAAGTCGCCCGTGTCGATGTGCGGGGTGAAGGTGGGCTTGTGCTTGCCGCGCAGGACGGTGGCTATGCGCGTGGCGAGGCGTCCGAGGACCTCTCCCTCGGCGTCCACCACGTACCACCGGCGCTCGATCTCACCGGGCTTCGCCGTATACGTCTTCACGTCGCTCTCCTCAGATCGCTCTGGCCACGGCCGCTGCCCATGGCCCAACGGGCGCCGGACGGTTCGGCCAATCGATGTCTTCGTACTCCGCCTCGACGAGGGTGAGTCCGCGCGGCGGAAGCGTCTGTCCGGCCGCGGCTCGGTCTCGCGACGCGAGCACCTCGTCGACCCAGCCGACCGGCCTGCGGCCCAGCCCGACCTCGAGCGCGGTGCCGACCATGTTGCGGACCATCTGATGCAGGAAGCTGCGCGCGGTCACGTAGATGCGGATCAGGTCGCCGTCGCGCTCGGCTCCCGCCTGCAGGACCGTCCGAACCGGCTCCTGGTCATCCCGCAGCCGCGCCAACGACGAGAAGTCGTGGGTGCCCACCATCGCGCGCATCGCGTCGTCCAGCGCGTTCACGTCGAGCGGCCGGTCCTCCCGGACGACGTAGCGGTCGAGCAGAGGGTGGCGGGACGGGTGGTTCCAGATCAGGAAGACGTAGGACCGTCCCACGCACGAGTGACGGGCGTGGAAGCCGTCCGGGGCGTCCTGGACGTCGAGGATCGAGATGTCGTCCGGGAGCCGGGAGCCGACGGCTCCCTGGACCCGGGGGGCGTCGATCGCCACCGGGCAGGGGAACGAGACGACCTGTCCGGTCGCGTGGACCCCGGCGTCGGTGCGTCCGGCCGTCGCGACCCGGACCGGCTCCCCCACGACCCGCTCGAGGGCAGCCTCGATCTCGCCTTGGACGGTGCGCAGGCCGGGCTGGACGGCGTACCCCGCGAAAGCGGTGCCGTCGTAGGCCACGAGCATGCGCTTCACGCTCAAGGCTGCTCAACCTCCGGGATCTCCTCGACGAACTCGATGATCGCCATATCGGCCGCGTCGCCGCGGCGCTGGGCGAGCTTGAGGATCCGCGTGTAACCGCCCGGACGCTCCGCCATGCGCGGCGCGACGTCCGCGAAGAGACGGTGCACGATCGAGCGGTCGCCGAGCTCGGACAGGACCTGCCGACGGTGGTGGAGGGTCCCCTTGCGCGCCTTCGTGACCAGGCGCTCGACGTATGGCCGCAGCTTTCGCGCCTTCGCATGCGTCGTCACGACGCGCCCGTGCGTGATCAGGGAGCGCGACAGGTTGCGCAGGATCGCCTTCTCGTGGGAGGCGCTGCCTCCGAGCCTGGCTCCCTTCGTCGGCGTAGGCATGGCTAGATGTCCTTCGTCTTGAGGCTGAGCCCCATGTCGATGAGCTTGTCGCGCACCTCGTGGACCGACTTCTCACCGAAGTTGCGGATGTCCATGAGGTCCTCCTCGGTGCACTCGAGGAGCTCGCCGAGCGTGTGGATCCCCTCACGCTTGAGGCAGTTGAGCGCCCTCACGGAGAGGTCGAGCTGCTCGACCGGACGCTCGCTGTCGATGAGCGGACGCGGGCCCGCGTCGAGCCCCTCGGGCTCGGCCGGACCGTCCACTAGCTCGGAGAAGAGACCCACGAGGCCGCCGAGGTGCCGGGCGGCGTGCACCACGGCATCCTGCGGGGTGACCGAACCGTCGGTCTCGACCTCGAGGACCAGCTTGTCGAAGTTGGTCATCTGCTCGACCCGGGTGTGCTCGACCACGTAGGTCACGCGGCGCACCGGGGAGAAGATGGCGTCGACCGGGATGACGCCGATCACGTCCTTGCGCTTCATGCGGTCGGCGACCTGGTAGCCGCGGCCCCGCTCGACGGTGAACTCGACGTCGAGGCGCCCCTTCGAGTTGAGGGTCGCCAGGTGGTGGCCCGGGTTCACGATCTCGATGCCCGCGGGAGCCTCGATGTCCCCCGCCGTCACGTCCTTGGGGCCGCGGGCCCGCAGGTGCAGCGCCCCGACCGCCTCTTCGGTCTCCATGCGCACGACCACGTCCTTGAGGTTGAGGACGAGGTCGGTGACGTCCTCCTTCACCCCTGGGATGGTGGTGAACTCGTGCAGCACGCCCTCGATCTTGGCGGCCGTGATGGCGGCGCCCGGGACGGAGGAGAGCAGCGTCCGACGCATGGCGTTCCCGACCGTGTACCCGAAGCCGGGCTCCAGCGGCTCGATGACGAAACGGGAGAGCCGCTCGTCGACGACCTCCTCGGTCACGGTTGCCCTGGTGATGGTGAGCACGGAGCCTCCTTTGGGTTCTGCGGTGTGGTGACCCGGTGCGCCTACCGGGAGTAGAACTCGACGATCAACGTCTCGCGCACCGGCGCGTCGATCTCGGCGCGCTCGGGGAGCGAGGTGACCTTCGCCTGCTTCGCGCCGTGGTCGACGGACAGCCAGGAGGGGATGGTCCGCCCCTGGGCGCGCTCGACCGCGTCGACGACCCGGACGATGTCCTTCGACCTGTCCTTGATCGAGATCGTGTCGCCCGGACGCAGCAGGAACGACGGGATGTTCGTCAGGCGCCCGTTGACGAGCACGTGCCGGTGCAGGACCAGCTGCCTGGCGTCGTCCCGGGAGTTGGCGAACCCGGCCCGGTAGACGGCGTTGTCCAGCCGCCTCTCGAGGATCCGCAGCAGGTTCTCGCCGGTCGCCCCCTTCTGGCGCGCGGCCATGTCGTAGTAGTTGCGGAACTGCCTCTCGAGCACGCCGTAGATGCGCCGGGCCTTCTGCTTCTCGCGGAGGCGCACCTGGTAGGGCGAGTCCTTCCCGCGCGCGCGGCGCATGCCGTGCTGACCGGGGGGCGTCGGGCGCTTCTCGATGGGGCACTTGGGCGTCTCGCACTTCGCGCCCTTGAGGAAGAGCTTGATCCCCTCCCGGCGGCACAACTTGCAGTCGGCGTCGTTGTATCGAGCCATGACTAGACCCTCCTCCGCTTCGGAGGACGGCAGCCGTTGTGGGGAACGGGCGTCACGTCAGTGATGCTGGCGACCTCGAGACCGGCGGCCTGCAGGGCGCGGATCGCCGTCTCACGGCCCGACCCGGGACCCTTCACGAAGACGTCGACGCGGCGCATGCCGTGCTCCATCGCCTTGCGCGCGGCCGCCTCGGCGGCGAGCTGGGCCGCGAACGGCGTCGACTTGCGGGAGCCCTTGAACCCGACGGTCCCGCCGGACGACCAGGAGACCACCCCGCCGACCGGGTCGGTGATGGTGATCGAGGTGTTGTTGAAGCTCGACTTGATGTGCGCGTGTCCGGCCGCGATGTTCTTGCGCTCACGCTTGCGGATCCGGTCGCCCGTTGCCTTCTTCTTGACCACTCGCTACCGCTCCTTAGCCCTTCTTCCCGACCTTCTTCCGCTTCCCGGCGACCGCCTTGCGCGGACCCTTCCGGGTGCGGGAGTTGGTGCGCGTCCTCTGACCCCGGACCGGGAGCCCCATGACGTGGCGCCGGCCCTGGTAGGACTGGATCTCGATCTTGCGCCGGATCGACTGCTGGACCTCCCGACGGAGCTCGCCCTCGACGGTGAGGTTCGCGTCGATCCACTCGCGGATCCTGGCCACCTCTTCGTCGGTGAGGTCGCGGATCTTGCGCTCGGGACCCACGTTCGTGCGCTCGCAGATGTCCTTGGCCGTCGTCGGCCCTACCCCGAAGATGTAGGTCAGCGCCACGTCCGCGCGCTTGTCGCGTGGAAGGTCTACTCCGGCGATTCGGGCCATGTCACGCTCCTTGCCGCTGCTTGTGGCGGGGGTTCTCGCATATGACGAGCACCCGCCCCCGGCGGCGGATCACCTTGCACTTGTCACACATCTTCTTCACCGACGCGCGAACCTTCACGAGCTCACTCCGTTCGAAGTTGGACCGCGATCGACCGCGGTCGGGCCTTCCCGGGGCACGCCTCCGGACGCGCGGAGACGGCAAACAGGTAGTCTACCGGACCCGAAGCCTTCCGTCGACCGCCCGACCAGGTCATCTGGGCCCTGCCTCGATGGCCTCGTCGATCCGCTTGCTGACCTCGTCGAGCTCACCACAGCCGTCGACGGACACCAGGTTACCCCGCTCCCGGAAGTAGTCGTACAGACCGTCCGTCTGCTGGTGGAAGACCTGCAACCGCCGGCGGACCGTCTCGGGCTCGTCGTCCGGACGGGTGGCCAGCTTCGTGCCGTCCTCGTCGCAGACCTCGTCCACGGCGGGGGGGTCGTAGTGCATGTGGTAGGTCCGCTGGCAGGAGGGGCAGGTCCGGCGCCCGGTCAGCCGGCGCTCGACCTCGTCGTCCGGCACGTCCAGCCCGATGACGATCTGGAGCGGCCGCTGCTCGGTGTCGAGCTCCAGGTCCAGCGCCTTTGCCTGCTCGATCGTGCGGGGGAAACCGTCCAGGACGAACCCGTCCGCCCCGAGCTCGTTGAGGTGCTCGGAGATGAACCAGATCATGATCTCGTCGGGGACGTACTCGCCCCGATCCATGTAGGCCTTCGCCTTCAGTCCGATCGGGCTGCGGTCTGCCGCCGCCTGGCGGAGCAGCTCGCCGGACGCCACGTGAGGCACGCCCAGGCGTTCCGCGAGCTTGCGGGCCTGGGTCCCCTTGCCGGCGCCGGGCGGTCCTAGGAGGAGCAAACGCAACGCTGGTCCCACTCCTGTCCGAATCGGGTGGTGGTGCCTACTTCAGGAAACCTTCGTAGTGGCGCATCAGCAGCTGCGACTCGAGCTGCCGCATCGTCTCGAGGGCCACACCGACCGCGATCAGGATCGTCGTCCCGCCGAACGGGAACGTGTGCTCCGGGAGGCGGGTCAGCGCGCTGACGATGGAGGGGATGATCGCCACCATCGCCAGGAAGAGGCTCCCGGGGACCGTGAGCCGGGTCAGGACCTTGTTCAGGTACATCTCGGTCGGTCGGCCCGGCCGGATGCCCGGGATGAAACCCCCGTACTTGCGGATGTAGTCGGCCTGCTGGGTCGGGTTGAACGTGATCGCGACGTAGAAGAACGTGAAGAGCAGGATGAGCAGCGCGTAGAGGACGATGTACGGAACGCTCGTCGGGTTCACGAAGTACCGCTCGACGAAGTCACGGACCCCCTGCCAGGGCGCCGCGCTCGAGATCAGGACCGGGATGTACAGGACCGAGGACGCGAAGATGATGGGGATGACGCCGGCCTGGTTCACCTTGATGGGTATGTAGGTGGACCCGCCCTGCGTCATGCGCCTGCCCACCACGCGTTTGGCGTACTGCACGGGGATCCTGCGCTGGCCCTGCTCCACGAGCACGATCGCGACGACGATCAGGAGCCCGATGCCCAGGAAGAAGATGGCCCCGGCGAGCCGCAGCGTCGCGTAGATCTGGCCTCCCTGGGCGGGGAGGGTCGAGATGATGCTCGCGAAGATCAACAGGGACATCCCGTTGCCGATCCCGCGCTGGGTGACGAGCTCGCCCAACCACATGATCAGCCCCGTCCCCGCCGTCAGCGTCAGAACGATCAGCGCGACGCGACCCGGGTGGAAGTTCGGGATCACGTTCACCCCCACCGGCGACGTCTCGTCGTTGTGGAAGAGGAAGACCAGCGCCGTGGACTGGATCAGGGCGAGGACGATCGTGAGGTAGCGCGTCCACTGGGTGATCTTGCGGTGCCCCACCTCACCCTGCTTCTGCCATTCCTCGAGTCGGGGGATGACCACGGCGAGCAGCTGCATGATGATCGAGGACGTGATGTACGGCATGATGCCGAGCGCGAAGATGGCGAGCCTGGTCAGGGCTCCGCCGCTGAACAGGTTCAGGAAGGCGGCGACCCCGCCGAGCTGCCGCCCCTGGTCTATGGCCGCCTGGAGCGCGCGGTGGTCGATCCCCGGGACCGGCAGGTGGGAGCCGAGGCGGTAGACGCCCAGGATGAAGAGGGTGAAGAGGATCTTCTTGCGGAGATCCGGGACCTTGAACGCGTTGCGGAGCGCCGATAGCACCCTCAGATCACCTCTGTGCGGCCGCCCGCCTGCTGGATCTTCTCGGCCGCGGCGCCGGAGAACCGATGAGCTCTCACGGTCAGGGCGGTCGAGATCTCGCCCTGCCCGAGGACCTTCACCGGCAACCCCTTGCGGACGAGGCCGTGGCGGTGCATCTCCTCGGGGCCGACCTCGGCGCCGGCGTCGAAGGTGGCATCGAGGCGGGCGACGTTGACGACCGCGTACTCCACGCGGTTGCGCGGGGTGAAGCCCCCCCACTTCGGAAGGCGCCTCTGCAGCGGCATCTGGCCACCCTGGAAGCCGGGCGGGACGGTCTTGCGGGCCTTCGTACCCTTCACGCCGCGTCCGGACGTCTTCCCTATCCCGGAGGACTCGCCGCGTCCGACGCGCTTGATGCGGTGCTTCGAGCCCTCAGCGGGCTTGAGGTCGTGAAGCTTCATGACTCGGTGCCTTCCTCGCCATCCGTCTCCGTCACCTCGATGAGGTGGCGGACCTTGAAAGCCATCCCGCGAACCGAGGGGCTGTCCTCGTGCACCACGCTGTGGCCGATCTTGCGCAGACCAAGCCGGCGGACGGTATCGCGCTGGTCGGCCGGTCGCCCGATGAGGCTGCGAACCTGGGTGAGCCGGATGCGAGCCATCACGTGGTCCCCTCGCCGCTGCCCTCAGGCGCCGGCGGGTCGGTCGGCTCGGGCGCGGCCTGCTCGGCGGCGGGTGTGGCGTCCGTCCCGATCGGCTGCTCGGGCGTGGCGGCCTGCTCTGCGGCGGCTGCCTCGGCGGCTGCCTTCGCCTCCTGGGCGGCCTTGCGGCGCGCCTGAGCCGCCTCCGCCTCGGCCTTCGCCTGCGCTTCCTTGGCCTCGGCCTCGGCGCGGAGCTGGCTCTCCCGTTCCGCAGCAGCCTCCATCCGGCGCAGCATCACGGGGGGCGCGACCTGGTCGAGGCTCTTCCCACGCACGCGGGCGACGTCCTCCGGGCGCCGGAGCGACCTCAGGCCCTCCATCGTCGCGTAGACGACGTTGAGGGGGTTGTTCGTGCCGAGGACCTTCGCGAGGCAGTCCTCGATCCCCGCGCACTCGAGCACGGCTCGGACCGGGCCCCCCGCGATGACCCCCGTCCCGGGAGCGGCAGGCTTGAGCATGACGCGTGCAGCCCCGTGCTCGCCCACCACCTCGTGGGGGATGGTGTGGCCGATCATCGGAACGGAGATCATCCCGCGCTTGGCGTACTCCTTGGCCTTGTCGATCGCCATCGGGACCTCTTTGGCCTTGCCGTAGCCCACGCCGACCTTGCCCGCGCGGTCGCCCACGACCATCATCGCGGTGAACGAGAACCTCCGGCCGCCCTTCTGCACCTTGGCGACGCGGTTCGGACGGCCGATGAGGCGGTCCTCGAGCTGGGAACGGCCCTCGTCGGCCTGGTCACGGTCGCGGCGTCCGCGACCACGGTCCGGACCGCGGCCTCGACCGCCGTCGGGTCCGCGACCGCGTCCGGCTCCCCCGGGGTTGCGCTGCGCGTTCAGAAGTCCAGCCCTCCTTCTCGTGCTCCCTCGGCGAGGGAGGCGACGCGGCCGTGGTACGCGTACCCGCCGCGATCGAACATCACCTTGGTTATCCCGGCCGCCTTGGCCCGCTGCGCGAGCAGTGCGCCGACCCGCTTGGCCGAATCAGACTTCGGACCCTTCTGACCGCGCAGGTCCGAGTCCAGCGTCGAGGCGGAGGCCAGCGTCCGTCCGGCGACGTCGTCGATGACCTGCGCGTAGATGTGACGGGCGGACCTGAAGACGACCAGCCTGGGGCGCTCGACCGATCCGACGACGCGCTTGCGGACACGCCGGTGCCGGCGCAGCCGGGCGACCCGGCGGTCCTGTGCCTTCGTACGAGCCGACAGTGAGCGTGCCATCACTTAGCCGCCTTCCCGACCTTGCGCCTGATGTGTTCGCCCTCGTAGCGGATCCCCTTGCCCTTGTAGGGCTCCGGCGGGCGGATCTTCCTGATGTTGGCGGACACCTGGCCCACCTGCTCCTTCGATGCGCCCCGGACGACTATCCGCCCGGTGACCTCCTGGGGGTTACCTCCGGGGAGCACCTCGAACGTGATCCCGGGAGGCGGCGAGACCTTCACGGGGTGGGAGTAGCCGACGAGGATGTTGAGGTCCTGACCCTCGAGGTTCGCCCGGTACCCGACACCGCGGATCTCCAGCGTCTTCTGGAACCCCTCGGCGACCCCGCGGACGACGTTGGCGACCAGCGCCCGGGCCAGGCCGTGGAAGGCGCGGTCCTGGCGGGCGTCGGAAGAGCGCTTGAGCAGCAGCGCGTCGTCCTCCCGCACGCACTCGATCCGCTCGGGGAACGCGGCCTCCAGCTGCCCGAGGGGACCCTTCGCGACCACGCGTCCGGGCGCGATCTGCACGTCGACCCCCTGGGGGATCGGTATCGGCATCTTCCCGATGCGGCTCATATCCTCACCAGACCTCGCACAGGACCTCGCCGCCGATGCCCGACCGACGCGCGTCGCGGTCGGTCATGACACCACGGGAGGTCGACAGGATCGTCACGCCCAGTCCGGCCTGCACCTTCGGGATGCCCTGCCGGCCCGAGTAGCGACGCAGTCCGGGGCGGGACACCCGTCGGAGCCCCTTGATCACCGGACGCCGGTCGGGCGTGTACTTCAGCGTAACCCGGATCCTCGACTGGATCGGGTCGGGCTCTATCTGCACGTCCGAGAGGTACCCCTCCTGCATGAGGATCTCGGCTATGCGCGCCTTGATCTTGGAGTGCGGGATCAGGACCTCCGAGTGGCGCGCCTGGAGGCCGTTGCGGATGCGGGTCAGCAGATCCGCGATCGGGTCGGATATGACGCCTGTGCCCATCGCCTACCAGCTCGCCTTCTTCAGACCGGGGATCTCACCGGAGTGCGCGAGCTCCCGGATGCAGATCCGGCACAGCTCGAACCGGCGGTACACGGCACGCGGCCGGCCGCAGCGCCGGCACCGCGTGTACTTGCGGACGCCGAACTTCGGCTCCCGCTCGAACGTCTTCACATATAGCGACTTCCTGGTCATCCGAACCCTCTCATCCAGCCTGCGCCGCGGCGCCGGTACGCTCCTTGAACGGGAATCCCAGCTCCTGGAGGAGCGCGAACCCCTGCTCGTCGTTGCGTGCCGTCGTGACGAACGTGATGTCCATGCCGAGCTGACGCTCGACCTTGTCGTAGTCGATCTCCGGGAAGATCAGCTGCTCGGTGACGCCCATCGTGTAGTTGCCGCGTCCGTCGAATGCGTTGGGGTTGAGGCCTCGGAAGTCGCGGATGCGTGGGAGGGCGACCGACAGCAGCCGGTCGAGGAACTCCCACATCCGCGGGCCGCGCAGCGTCACCTTCGCGCCGATCGACATGCCCTCACGGAGCTTGAACCCGGCGATCGACTTGCGAGCCTTCGTGACCACCGGCTTCTGGCCGGCGATGGTCTCCAGGTCTCGCAGGGCCAGGTCGATCAGGCGGGAGTCGCGGACGGCCTCGCCGAGGCCCATGTTCAGCACGATCTTGTCCAGGCGCGGCGCCTCCATCACGTTGGTGAGCTCGAAACGGCCCATCAGCGACGGCACGATCTGCTCCCGGTACCGCTTGCGGAGCCGGGGCTCGTAGTCGGCGCCGAGATCGGGGCCGAACCCCGTGCCCGCGTCCTGTCCCTTGTCCTTCTTGGCCATGTCTACAGCTCCCCGCCGCACTTGCGGCAGATACGTGACTTGCTCCCGTCACCGAGGATCGAGTACGCGATCCGGGTGGGTCCACAGGAGGGGCATACGATCTGGACGTTGGAGACCTGGATCGGCGCCTCCTTCTCGATGATGCCGCCTTCCTGGCCCGCTCGCCCCCGCGCCGTGCGCAGCTTCGTGTGGCGCTTGACGAGGTTCACCCCTTCGACGAGCAGGCGGCCCTCGTCGGGCATGACCATGAGGACCCGACCTTCCTTGCCGCGCTCCTTGCCCGTCATCACCCGGACGTGGTCGCCCTTGCGGATCTTGATCTTCGTTGCCATCACAAAACCTCCGGGGCGAGCGAGACGATGCGGGTGAAGCCCCTCTCGCGCAGCTCGCGGGCGACCGGTCCGAAGACGCGGGTGCCGCGCGGGTTGCCGGCCTCGTCGATGATGACGACGGCGTTGTCATCGAACTTGATGTAGGACCCGTCCCGGCGGCGAGTCTCCTTGGCGCACCGAACCACGACGCCCTTGATGACGGTCCCCTTGGAGACGGATCCACCGGGCTGGGCGTCCTTCACGGTTCCGACGATGATGTCGCCCACCCGGGCGTAACGCCGCCGGGAGCCACCCAGCACACGGATGACGAGGACCTGCTTGGCCCCCGTGTTGTCCGCGACACGGACCCTCGATTCCTGCTGGATCACTCGCGTGCCCTTTCCACTACCTCGACCACACGCCACCGCTTCAGCTTCGACATCGGGCGGGTCTCGGCTATCCGCACGAGATCCCCGGCCCGGCAGTCGTTGGCCTCGTCATGTGCGTAGAACTTGCGGGTCTGACGGACCGGCTTGCCGTAGAGCGGGTGCTTCCCGGTCGTCTGGACCCGAACGACGACGGTCTTGTCCATCGCGTTGGACACGACGTGTCCAAGCCTGGTCTTGCGCATGCCTCTCGTCGCCTGTTCGGTCACTCCGCACCATCCTCCGCGGGCGTCTGTCGACGCTCCCACTCCTCGATCTCCCGCTCGCGGATCAACGTGTGGATCCGCGCGATGTCCTGCCGGACGGACTTCAGCCGGCGGTGATTGTCCAGCTGGCCCGTGGCGAGCTGGAACCGGAGGTTGAACAGCTCCTCCTTCAGCTCGCGGACCCGGTCCAGCAGCTGGTCCGTGTCCAGGTCGCGCAGCTCGGCCGCCTTCACGACGGCACCTCGTCACGTCCGAGAACCCGGCATCGGATCGGGAGCTTGTGCCAGGCCAGACGCAGCGCTTCCCGCGCGACCGGCTCGGCGATGCCCGCGATCTCGAAGAGGACGCGTCCAGGCCGGATCACGGCCACCCACTCCTCCGGGTTGCCCTTGCCGGACCCCATCCGCGTCTCGGCCGCCTTCTTCGTGCGCGGGCGGTCGGGGAAGACGTTGACCCAGACCTTCCCGCCACGCTTGATGTGGCGGGTCATCGCGATACGGGCGGCCTCGATCTGTCGGTTCGTGAGGTAGCCGGGCTCGAGCGCCTGCAAGCCCCACTCGCCGAACGCCACCGTCGTCCCCCCCTTGGGGGTCGACCGCAGCTTCGGGCGGTGCTGCTTGCGGTGCTTGACCTTCTTCGGCATCAACATCCGTTGCTCACTCCCCGGCTTCCGTGCTCTGGGCGGCGTCGTCGGTACCCGTCGCGGCCGCCTGCGGGGCGGACTCCTCGGGGCGCCTGGTGGTGCGGCGGCGACGGACCCTCTCCTGGGCGGCCTTGCGGATCCGCTCCTGCTCGGGGACGGGGAGGATCTCTCCCTTGTAGATCCACACCTTCACCCCGATGCGGCCGTACTTCGTGCGGGACTCGTAGAACCCGTAGTCGATATCCGCGCGCAGAGTGGTCAGCGGGACCTGCCCGTCGCGGTAGGTCTCGGTGCGGGCCATCTCGGCTCCCGCGAGGCGGCCCGAGCACTGGATCTTGACGCCCTTGGCGCCGTACCGCATGGCCTCTCCGACCGCGCGCTTCATGGCCTTGCGGAACTGGACGCGCCCGGCGATCTGCTCGGCGACGGCCTGGGCCAGCAGCTGCGACTCGAGCTGCGGGATCTTCACCTCGAGCGCGTCGACGCGCACCTCGGTGTTGCCGGTCATCTGCTGGATCTTCTGCTTCAGGTGCTCCACCTCGGCGCCACGGCGCCCGATCACGATGCCCGGCCTGGCCGTGTGGATGTCGACGCGGATCCGGTCGCGGGTCCGCTCGATCTCGACGCGCGAGATGCCGGCGTGCGGGAGCTCGCGCTTGATGTACTCGCGGATCTTGAGGTCCTCGTGCAGGTAGTTCTTGTACTGCTTGCGGTCCGCGAACCAACGCGCCTTCCAGTCGGTGGTGATCCCGAGCCGGAAGCCGTAGGGGTTGATCTTCTGGCCCATCTAGGATCCTCCTCCTGCGGCGCGCACGACGACCGTGATGTGGCTGCGCCTCTTGCGGATGCGACCGGCCCGCCCGTACGCCTTGGCCCGCCACCTCTTGTAGGTGGGACCCTCGTCGACGAACACCCGGTGGACGACGAGCCTCTCTTCGGGGAGGTCGAAGTTGTTGACCGCGTTGGCCACGGCCGACTCGAGCACCTTCGAGAGCGCCTTCGACCCGCGCAGCGGCGAGAAGGCCAGCAGGCGGCGCGCCTCCTGCAGCGGCTTGTTGCGGACGAGGTCGGCCGAGCGGCGCACCTTGTGCGGCGACATCGGTATGAACCTCGCGACCGCCTTTCCCTCGCGGGTCTGTTCGGGTGCCTGAGCCATCGCTACCTCATCCTCGAGGACTTCTCGCCGGCGCCGTGACGCCGGTACGTGCGGGTCGGGGCGAACTCGCCCAGCTTGTGCCCCACGTGCGCCTCGGTCACGAAGACCGGGATGTGCTTGCGGCCGTCGTGCACGGCGATCGTGTGGCCCACCATCTCGGGGGTGATGGTCGACCGGCGCGACCACGTCTTGATGACGCGGCGGTCGTTGCGGTCGTTGGCCGCCGCGACCTTCTTCGCGAGGTGGTCGTCGATGAACGGACCCTTCTTCAAGCTCCTGGGCACAGCTACTTCCTCCGCTTGTTCTCGCGCCTGCGCACGATGAACTTGTCCGACGGCTTGCGCTTGCGACGGGTACGCTTCTCGGGCTTGCCCCATGGGGTGGAGGCGGGGCGTCCACCCGAGGACTTCCCCTCGCCACCACCGAGCGGGTGGTCGACCGGGTTCATCGCGACACCACGCACCTTCGGCCGGCGGCCCTTCCACCGGTTGCGGCCGGCCTTGCCTCCCGAGACCAGCTCGTGCTCGGTGTTGCCGACCTGACCGACCGTGGCCTTGCACTGCGCGTTGACCATCCGCATCTCACCCGATGGCATCCGTAGGGTCGCGTACCCCTTCTCCTTCGCCATCAGCTGGATGGACGTCCCGGCGGAGCGCGCCATCTTGCCGCCTGCCCCCGGTACGAGCTCCACGTTATGGACGACCGTTCCGTCCGGGATCTTCGCGAGGGGGAGCGAGTTGCCGGGGCGGATCTCGGCTCCCGGACCGGACATGAGCATCTGGCCGGCCTTCACGCCGTCGGGAGCCAGGATGTAGCGCTTCTCACCGTCCGCGTAGTGGAGGAGGGCGATGCGAGCGGACCTGTTCGGGTCGTACTCGATGGCGGCCACCTTGGCCGGGATCCCGTCCTTGTTCCGGCGGAAGTCGATCTGGCGGTAGAGGCGCTTGTTGCCCCCGCCCCGGCGGCGCGACGTGATCCGGCCGTGGACGTTGCGGCCCCCGGACTTGGACGTGCCCTTCGAGAGCGCCTTCTCGGGGCGCTTCGTGGACACTCCCTCGTACGTCTGGACCGTCTGGAACCGACGACCAGCTGAGGTTGGTTTCCTCTGACGTATCGGCATGGCTCTCAGCTCTCGAAGATCGCTATGGACTCGCCGGGCGCGAGCGTGACTATGGCGCGGCGCTGGTCGGGGCGCTTCCCGAACTCGCCCCACCGGCCCCGCATCCGGACCGACTTGCCGCGGCGCTTGATCGTGTTCACGTCTCGGACGTGGACGCCCCAGATCTCCTCGACCGCGCGACGGATGTCAGGCTTCGTCGCCTTCGCGGCCACGACGAAGGTGTACTTGCCGCGCTCGGCCTCCGCGTAGCTCTTCTCGGAGATCACGGGGCGGATGATGATGTCGCGGGCCTCGCGGTTCACGACGTCACCCCCTCGTCGTCGATCGGCTGGGGTGCCGTGTACTGCGCGACGTCGGCGGGCGTCTCGATCCCCGGCTCCTCGTCGGAGGCCGCGGACCCGCCGCCACGCCGTCCGGGCAGGACGGCCGCCCGGGACTGGAAGGCGTCGAGCGCCCGGCGGGCGAAGACCACGGTGTCCGCGCGCAGGATGTCGTAGACGTTCAGCTGTCCCTCGGCGATCACGTGGACGCCGTCGATGTTGCGGAAGGAGTAGGCGAGTGCCGTCTCGTCTCCCGCGAGCACGACGAGCGGTCGCCCGGGCAGGTTCCACGTCTTGAGTGCCTTGGCTGCGCGGGACGTCTTCGGCTGGTCGAAGGACATGTCCTCCACCACGACGACCTTCCCGTCGCCGGCGCGCACGGACAGGGCCGAGCGCAGGGCGAGCGCCTTCATCTTCTTGGGGATCGACTGCCGGTAGGACCTCGGCTGGGGGCCGTGGGCGGTGCCGCCCCCGACCCACTGCGGCTCCCGGGTGGACCCGTGACGGGCGCGCCCGGTGCCCTTCTGACGCCACGGCTTGCGCCCACCGCCGCGGACCTCGGCCCGCGTCTTGGTCGCATGCGTGCCGGCTCGAGCGGCCGCGAGCTGCGCGGTCACGACCTGGTGCATGAGGGGGACGTTGACCTTCGCCGCGAAGATCTCGTCGAGCAGCTCGACGGATGCTCCCTGGCTCCCGTCCTCGTTCAGCAGGTTGACGTTCACGAGGGCCTCCTCACGGCGGACCGGACGACGACCATGCCGCCGTTCGGACCGGGGACCGAACCCCTGACGAGCAAGAGGTTGCGCTCCGGGTCGCTCTTGACGACCTCGAGGTTGAGGGTGGTCACGCGGTCGTGGCCCATCCGCCCCGGGAGCTTCTGCCCCTTGAAGACGCGTGCGGGGGTGGTGCCGGCGCCGACCGACCCCGGGACGCGGTGCTTGCGCTCCGTCCCGTGGCTGGCCGGGGCCCCGCCGAAGTTGTGTCGCTTGTAGACACCGGCGAACCCCTTGCCCTTGGACGTACCCACGACGTCGACCTTCTCCCCCGCCTCGAACACGTCGGCGCGCAGCTCCTGTCCGACCTTGAAGCCGGACACGTCGGCCACCCGGAGCTCGACGAGGTGGCGATGGGGCTTCAGGCCCTTGCGGGTTAGGTGTCCCTCCTCCGGCTTCGTCAGCTTCCCGGGCTTGAGCTCGTCGAACGCGAGCTGGACCGCGGCGTACCCATCCTTCTCGGGGGTCTTCACCTGGGAGACGCGGCAGGGGCCGACCTCGACGACGGTGACGGGGATGGCCCGCGCAGCCTCGTCGAAGACCTGCGTCATGCCGAGCTTGCGCCCGAGGATGCCCTTGGTGATGACCGTTGCCATCGCCTATCGCACCCCCGCCCCGGCGAGCTTGATCTCGATATCGACACCCGCGGGCAGGTCGAGGCGGGTGAGGTCCTCGATCGTGCGCGGCGTGGGGTCGATCACGTCGATGAGCCGCTTGTGGGTCCGCATCTCGAAGTGCTCACGCGAGTCCTTGTCCTTGTGCGGGGACCGGATCACGCAGATGACGTTGCGCTCGGTCGGCAGCGGCACGGGTCCGGACACGCGGGCGCCCGAACGCAGCACGGTGTCCACGATGCGCTTCGCCGAGAGGTCCACGACCTCGTGGTCGAAGGCCTTCAGCTTTATCCGGATACGGTTCGCTGCCGCCGTTGCCATGGCTCCCTACTTCTCGATCTTCACGACTCGGCCGGCGCCAACCGTACGACCACCCTCACGGATGGCGAACCGCTGACCCTCCTCCATCGCGATAGGAGTGATCAACTCAACCGACATCTCCGTGTTGTCACCAGGC
>DATLFR010000103.1:0-15000 GCA_035540895.1 Actinomycetota bacterium
AACGTGGTGGAGGCCGTGCGGCACATGCGGGCGATGACGGCGGGGATCCGGCGGCTGACCGCGCTGGGAGCCGAGGAGCTCCCGGCGGCGGCGCGCGATCTCCGGGCCCCGCTCGACCTCGTGACCGAGGTCGCCCGCACCGGACGGCTCCCGGTGGTCAACTTCGCCGCGGGCGGACTGGCCACGCCGGCGGACGCCGCCCTGATGATGCAGCTCGGCTGCGATGGCGTGTTCGTCGGATCGGGGATCTTCAAGAGCTCCGATCCCGCCGCCCGGGCCCGGGCCATCTGCGAGGCGACGGCCGCCTTCGACGACCCGCAGGCGATCGCGCGGGTGAGCCGCGGTCTCGGTGAGCCGATGCGCGGTGAGGAGATTGAGGCGCTCGAGGTCAAGCTCGCGGAGCGTGGATGGTGAAGGTAGGGGTCCTCGCCCTCCAGGGCGACGTGTCCGAGCATCTGGACCTGATCCGCGGGTCGGGGGCCGCGGTGCCCGTCCGGACCGCCGCCGACCTGGACACGGTGGACGCCGTCGTCCTGCCCGGGGGCGAGTCGACCACCATCGCCGGACTCCTCGAGCGCGGCGAGATGATGGCCCCCCTTCGCAAGGCGATCGCGTCGGGGATGCCGGCCTTCGGGACCTGCGCGGGCGCGATCGTGCTCGCGTCGGAGGTCAGAGGCGGCGACGTCCCCCACCTCGGTGTGCTCGACATGGTCGTGCAACGCAACGCGTATGGTCGCCAGGTCGACTCGTTCGAGACGCGGGTGGACGTCGCTTCGGTCGGGGAGGTCGACGCGGTCTTCATCCGGGCGCCGGTGATCGAGGAGGTCGGAACGGACGTGGACGTGCTGGCCACCCACGACGGCCGCCCGGTCGTCGTGCGGCAGGGACGGGTCCTCGCCGCCACCTTCCACCCCGAGATCGCGGGCGACCCCGGGCTGCACCGCTACTTCTTGGAGCAGGTCTGCGGCGCCTGAGCCGCTACCCTGGAGTCATGGCCGGACACTCCCACTGGGCGCAGATCAAGCGGAAGAAGGCGGTCGTGGACGCCAAGCGAGGCAAGGCGTTCGCGAAGCTGATCCGTGGGATCGAGGTGGCCGCTCGCGACGCCGGGACCTCCAACCCGGAGAACAACATGACGCTGGCCGCTGCGGTCGAGCGCGCGAAGGAGGGCTCCGTACCGGCCGACACGATCGAGCGCGCCGCCAAGCGCGGCGCGGGCGAACTCGACGAGGGGGTGGTCTACGAGCGGGTGGTGTACGAGGGGTACGGCCCGGGCGGCGTCGCCCTGCTCGTGGAGACCCTGACCGAGAACCGCAACCGCACCGGCTCGGAGGTGAGGGCCGTGTTCGCCCGGGGGGGAGGCAGCCTCGGGGAGCCGGGGTCCGTCGCCTGGATGTTCGAGCGCAAGGGGATCGTCATCGTCGCCTCTCATGTCGGCGAGGACGACGTCCTGATGGCCGCCGCGGACGCCGGGGCCGACGACGTCACCCGGCACCCGGACCGCTGGGAGATCGTCTGCGAGATGCAGGACTTCGCCGCCGTCCGCCAAGCCGTCGTCGATGCGGGGCTCCCGGTCGAGTCGGCCGACCTCACGATGATCCCGTCGACCACCGTTCCCCTGGACGTGGAGGCGGCCCGCAAGGTGCTCCGCCTGATGGACGCCCTCGAGGACCTCGACGACGTCCAGAACGTCTTCCCGAACTTCGACGTCCCCGAGGAAGCCTTCGCGGAGGTGGGGTAGGCCGCCCGCGCGGGCGCCGCCAGACCAACCACGGTCGGTGCCCTCGATCCGCCCGACCTTATGGACGCACGCCGGACCTTCGCGATCATCTCCCACCCGGACGCCGGGAAGACCACCCTGACCGAGAAGTTCCTCCTGTACTCGGGCGCCATCACCGAGGCCGGTCAGGTGAAGGCGCGCAAGGGCCGCCGTTCCGCGACCTCCGACTGGATGGATCTCGAGCGCCAGCGAGGGATCTCGATCACCTCGACCGTCCTTCAGTTCAGCTACCGCGGCACCACCGTCAACCTCCTGGACACCCCGGGCCACGAGGACTTCTCCGAGGACACCTACCGCGTGCTGACGGCCGTGGACGCCGCCGTCATGGTGATCGACGCCGCGAAGGGGATCGAGCCGCAGACCATGAAGCTCTTCGAGGTCTGCGCGCGCCGCGGCGTGCCCCTGATCACGTTCGTCAACAAGTGCGACCGCCCCGGGCGGGAGCCGCTCGAGCTGCTGGACGAGATCGAGGACGTGCTGAAGGTGCACGCGACGCCGGTGACGTGGCCGGTGGGCAACGGACCGACGTTCAAGGGGGTCGTCGACCGGCGGGCCGGGACCTACATCCGCTTCGAACGCACGCCCGGCGGCGCGAACGAGGCGCCCGAGCAGCACCTGGACCCCGCTCGCGACCTCGATCCGTCCGATCCGGCTCGCGACGAGCTCGCCCTCCTGGCCGGCCTGGACGCCGACCACGAGGACGCAGCCTTCCTGAGGGCCCGGTCCACCCCCGTCTTCTTCGGGTCGGCGCTCTGGAACTTCGGCGTCCGGAGCGTGCTGGACGCCGTGGTCGACCTGGCTCCCGGTCCCTCCCCGCGTCTGGACGTCGACGGCAACCCCCGGGGGCTCGACTCCGGCTTCTCGGGTTTCGTCTTCAAGCTCCTCGCGAACATGGACCCCAACCACCGCGACCGGATCGCCTTCGTGCGCGTCTGCTCCGGGGTGTTCGAGCGAGGGATGAACGTCGTTCACGAGCCGACCGGGCGGTCGCTCACCACCCGGCACGCGCACCTGCTCTTCGGCCGGGACCGGGAGACGGTGGACGAGGCGTACCCCGGAGACATCATCGGCCTGGTCAGCTCCACGTCGCTCGGGATCGGGGACACCATCTACGCGGGGGAGCCGGTCCGGTTCCCACCCATCCCGTCCTTCCCCCCGGAGCACTTCATGCGGATCCGCAACCGAGACACCTCCCGGTACAAGCAGTTCCGTCGCGGGATCCAGCAGCTGTCCGACGAGGGAGTCGTACAGGTCCTTCGGTACCCGGACCTGGGCGACCAGCTACCGGTGCTGGCCGCGTGCGGACCCCTGCAGTTCGACGTCGCCGTCCACCGACTCGAGAACGAGTTCGGCGCCCGCGTCCAGCTCGAGCCGATCCAGCACTCCCACCCTCGCCGGACCGACCGGGCGGGGGCCGAGTGGCTGCGGCGTGACCGCCATGTCCAGCTCCTGGAGCGCTCCGACGGGACCGTCATCGCGCTCTTCGACAGCCCCTACCACCTCCAGCGTCTCGAGCGGGACGAGCCCGACCTGGTCCTCGAGCCGCTCGGCTCCCGCTAGAAGGTCCAGGAACCCTCGGCGTAGCGGGCGAAGAGCAGGACCTGCAGGGCCCCGCCCGCTCCCAGGACGACGGCGAGGACGAGCCTCCGTCCCGTCCAGCGAGCTCCGACCATGAACAGCGGGTACAGGACGAGCACGTACCGGGGCAGGCTGATGAGCCACGAAGCGGTGAGGAAGAAGAGCAGCCCGGCCCCCCCGTACACGAGGTCGGGGCGGCGCAGGTGCCGTCGTCCCGCCAGCAGCACGGCGCCGGACCCAGCCGCCGCCGCCAGCCTGCCCCAGTGGATGATCACCTCGTCGGTCCTCAGGCCCCCGCTCCCGATCCGGGCGACGGAGTCGGCCAGGGGGACCCACGGCCATACCGCCTCCTGGCTCCAGTGCATCCTCTGGATCTGCAGGAACGCGAAGGGGTCGCCCTGCACGACGAGGTTGAGCGTGAGGTAGGCGACGAACCCGAGGGGCGCCATCGCGAGCGGGGCGAACCCCTTCCATCCTCGAGGATGGGGCCGCGCCTTCCACGCCTCGAGCGCCAGCGCGGGGAGGAGGGCGAGCCCGGAGATCCGCGTGGCCGTGGCCGCCGCGCCTGCCCCCCCGGCGGTCGCCCATCTCCCCGTCCGCGCCGCATAGACCGCGCCGAGCACCGCGCAGAGGAACAGCGCCTCCGTGTAGGGGGCGGCCAGGAAGTACGCGGTGGGGAAGGCGAACAGGAGCAGAACGGCCCGCCACGCCCGGGCGTCGTCTCCGTCGAGCCGCGTCAGCCGGTACAGGAACCACCCGGAGCCGACCGACGCCGCCAGGCTGACCAGGATGCCGGACAGCACCAGGTCGCGTACGGCGTAGGCGAGTAGCCGGACGGCCAGGGGGAAGAGGGGGAAGAAGACGATGAACAGGCCGTCATCCCCGGTGACCTCGGGCTCCCACGGCCTGTACCCGACCTGCGCGATCCTCAGGTAGTGCGGGGCGTCCCACCGCGACCACAGGCTGAGCCAGGATCCGAGGTCGCCGGTCGCCCACAGCCCGACGACCCAGAGCACGACCCTCACGCCGACGGCGAGCCCTATCAGCCGGAGCAGGAGCCCCCTCGAGCTCGGAGGATCGACGGCGCCGCCCGCCTCCGTGGCAGGATCGGACGCATGGACCTCTCCCGGGCTCACCACCACCGCCTCCCGCTCACGCACCGAATCATAAGGACGCCACGGTGATAGCCCTCTGCATCCTCATCTCCTTCGTCGTGTTCGGTCTCGCCCTGGTCCGCCTCTCGGGGCTCGACCTGCGACCGGAGGAACGGTGGGTCGCCGGGACCGGCGCCGGACTCGCCCTCGGCACCTCGACCCTGTACCTCGTCGGGCGGGCCCTGGACACGCTCGGCACACCGGCGGTCGCCATATGGCTCGCGATCGTCGTTCTCGCGGCCGGGTTGGCCCTGCGCCGCCGGGCGCCCCTTGACCTGCGGCCCCCCGCGTGGTTCCTGCTGGCGGCGGGGTGCCTGGCCCTCGCCCTGATGTGGATGAACCTGTACGGGGTGCTGGCTCCCGTCCCGGACGGGGTGGCGGCGGTGGAGCACATCTGGGCGGACACGCCCTTCCACACGAGCATCAGCACCTCCTTCGCGCATCGCGACAACCTGCCGCCCGTCTACACGATCGCCCACGGCCAACCGCTCGCCTACCCGTTCATGGTCGATCTGGCCTCGGGGGTCCTCCAGCGTTATGGGCTGGGCCTGCGGGGGAGCCTCATCGCCTTCAACCTCGCCTTCCAGCTGGTCGTCTACCTCGGGCTGGCGGTGGTCGCGCGCCGGGTCACGGGCCGGACATCGACCGCCCTCGCTGCGGTCGGGCTCTTCTTCGCGCTCGGCAACCTCGGGTGGCTGACGATCCCCGCCGACGTCCGGGCCGCCGGCGGGTTCGGGGCCTGGCTGCGCGACCTCCCATGGTCGTACGCCGGCGACGCCCTCGGACACAAGGGCCGGGACCGCCTCGGCATCGGCGTCTACCTCGGGAACCCGACCTTCATGTTCGTGATGCCGCGCCGGGCGGGCGGGTTCGGCCTGGCCACCGGAATGACGATCCTCGTCCTGCTGGACGCCGTGAGATCGGACCGCCGGTGGCCCGGGGCGCTCCTCCTCGGCCTGGTGATCGGGTGCCTCCCGCGGGTCCACACCCATACCGCCCTCGTCATGGCGGTGGTGGCGGCGGCGGTCGCGGTCCGGGACGCCGGGTCCGACCCCCGGCGATGGCGCCCGTGGTTGTTGGCGGGTTCCGTGGCGACGCTCGTGGCCCTGCCGCAGCTGCTCGTGGTGGCGGGTCAGGCCGAGGGGTTCTTCGCATGGAGCCCGGGGTGGATAGGGGAGGCCCGGGAGGCCCTCGCCGCCCCCTCGCCGGGCAGCATGGCCACCGTGGCCTGGTTCTGGACGTTGAACGCCGGACCCCTCCTCGCCCTCGGGGCGATCGGGCTCGTCCGTCGACCCGACCTGCGCGCCTGGTACCTCCCCTGGGCCCTGCTGTGGCTGATCGGCAACCTCGTCCGCACCCAGCCCCTCGAGTGGGACAACACCCCGTGGTTCGTCTGGTGGCAGGCCGCCACGTGCGTGCTCGCGGGGGCCGCGCTCTCATCCATGTGGCAGGGAGCAAGGCCGTGGCGGGCGGTCGCCGTCGTGTGCGTGGTCGCGTCGACCACGGGCGGCCTCCTCTCCTTCGCCTACGGGGCCCAGCACCGGCAGTTCCTGTGGTCCCACGCCGACCTGGTGGCCGCCGGGGCGGTGCGGGAGCACACCGCCCCGGACGCCGTGGTCCTGACGGCCGGCTCCGACTTCCATGGCCACCCCGTCAACGCCATCTCCGGAAGGCAGGTCCACTCGGGATGGTCCGGGTGGCTCCACGCCCACGGCCTCGACTGGTCCGCCTATGCGTCGGCCACGGAGGCGATGTACAGGGGCGACCTCGCGCTCATGCGCGAGCTCGGGGTCGACCACGTCCTGGTCGGGCCCTATGAGCGCGGGTTCGGCGAGCAGCGCGGCTTCGACGTGGAGGCGACCCTTCCCCTCGAGCGGCTGGCGCCCGTGTGGGACCGGACCCTCGGCGGCCAGAGATGGACCCTCTACAGGGTGGACGGGTTCCGTGCCCCCGTCGGCACCCCCCCTTAGTCTCACTCCATGCGCGTCCTCGGGCTCGACCCTGGATTGACGTGCGCCGGCTTCGGCGTCGTCGAGTCCACCCGCACCGGTCTGAAGGCCCTCGACCACGGGACCATCCGGACGACCGGGTCCGAGGTCGCACCGCGCCTGGCCACCCTGCACGGCGAGATCGAGGCGCTCCTGACGCGCCACCGACCGGACGCGGTGGCGGTCGAGCGCGTCCTGTTCAACTCCAACGTCCGGACCGCCATGTCCGTAGGGCAGGCCGCCGGGGTCGCGCTCCTCGCCGCCTACCGGGCGGGGTGCGAGATCGCCGAGTACACCCCCAGCGAGATGAAGCTCGCCGTGACCGGGTACGGGAGCGCTGACAAGAGACAGGTCCAGCAGATGGTCGCCCGGCTCCTGGGCCTCCCCGCGCCCCCTCGTCCCCCGGACGCCGCCGACGCGCTGGGCCTCGCCATAGTCCACCTGCAGGCGCGCCGCATGCGCACCCTCCAGCGGGAGGCCGCCGATGCTTGAGCACCTGCAGGGCCGCGTCGAGAGCGTCACCGCGGACGCGGCCGTCATCTCCCTGGGCGGGGTCGGCCTCCGGGTGCAGATGCCGACCGGCGACCTCGCGGGACTGAGCGGCGAGGTCACGCTGCACACGGTCATGCAGATCCGGGACGACGAGGTGCACCTGTACGGGTTCACGACGGACCGGGCCCGCGAGCTGTTCAAGGCGCTGATGAAGGTGACCGGAGTAGGCCCCAAGGTCGCCCTCGCGATCCTCTCGTTCCACGCCCCCGACGCCCTCGAACGGGCGATAGCCTCCGGCGACCACGGCGCGATGTCGCTCGTGCCGGGCATCGGCAAGAAGAAGGCGCAACGGATCGTCCTGGAGCTGCGCGACTCCCTCGGCGTGCCCGAGGTCGGCGAGTCGCCCGCCACCGGCGCCGCCGCGGAGGTCCGGGAGGCCCTGAAGGGGCTCGGCTACACCGCTCCCGAGATATCGAAGGCGATGGCCTCCCTCCCTGCGGACGGAGACGCACCGACCCTGCTGCGTCACGCCATGCGGGCACTCGGTGGGCGGGAGCCGGCCGGAGCCGACGCATGAGCGACACCGAACGGATCCTCACCCCCGACCCGCTGGACGGCGACCTCACCCTAGACCGGTCCCTGCGGCCTCGCACGCTCGACGAGTTCGTCGGGCAGCCGGATGTCCGCGAGCACCTGGCGATCGTCCTGGAAGCGGCCCGGGGCCGCGGCGAGCCGTGTCCGCACCTCCTGCTCACCGGTCCCCCCGGGCTGGGCAAGACCTCGCTCGCCCACATCGTCGCGAACGAGATGGGAGCCCAGATCCGCGTCACCTCCGGACCCGCCCTCGAGCGCCCGGGCGACCTGGTGGCCATCCTCTCCAACCTCGAGCCCGGGGACATCCTCTTCGTCGACGAGATCCACCGGCTCCCGAGGACGGTGGAGGAGGTCCTGTACCCGGCGATGGAGGACCAGGCGGTGGACATCGTCCTCGGGAAGGGAGCCGGAGCCCGGACCCTGCACTACAAGCTGGACCCCTTCACCCTGATCGGGGCCACGACCCGGACCGGCATGATCACGGGCCCCCTACGCGACCGTTTCGGCGCCGCCGAACGGCTCGACTACTACAGCCCAGAGGACCTCGCCCGCATCGTCTCCCGCTCGGCCGGCCTCCTGGATGTGCTGGTCGAGCCGGAGGCGGCCCGTGAGATCGCGCGGCGCAGCCGGGGGACCCCCCGTATCGCCAACCGTCTCCTGCACCGGGTGAGGGATTACGCGCAGGTGCGAGCGGACGGGGTGGTGACGGCGGACGTGGCATCCACAGCCCTCGCCGTCTTCCACATCGACTCCCTCGGGCTCGACCGGATCGATATCGCGATCCTCCGCGCCCTCGTCACCACGTACGGGGGTGGGCCCGTGGGCGTCTCTACGCTGGCCATCTCGGTGGGGGAGGAGCCCGAGACGATAGAGGACGTCTACGAGCCCTACCTCGTCCAGACGGGGTTCCTCGCCCGGACCCCGCGAGGCCGGGTAGCCACCCCTCTGGCCTGGCGGCACCTCGGACTCGAGCCGCAAGAGCCGGCCTCCCGCCAGGCTGAACGTCTGTTCTGAGGAGACGGCGTCCCTTGGTAGAATCGGGTACGGACACCACGAGGAGCGAAGGAAAGCTGATGGAGACCAGGTCAACGATCGTCTCTCTGACACCCAGAGCGGCCGAGAAGGTGCGCGAGTTCATCTCGGTCGAGCCGAACCCGGACGCCATGGTCCTTCGGATGGAGGTCCAGCCGGGCGGTTGCGCGGGATTCCGGTACGGCCTGTTCTTCGACGACCAGGTCGCCGACTCCGACATCATCGAGGAATCGGAGGGCGTGCGCGTCGCCACCGACCCCATGTCCGCGCCCTACCTGCGCGGCGTGGTCGTCGACTGGGCGGAGTCCCTGCAGCAGTCGGGGTTCGTGATCAACAACCCGAACGCGGGCGGACGCTGCGCCTGCGGCGACTCGTTCCAGTAGCCGCCGGCTCGTGATCGCCGAGGGTTCGCGGGCGCCCCTATTCGAGGCGCCCTCTACCCAGGGCACGTTCGTCCTGCGCGACCAGTTGGACGTGGGCCCGGTCGTCCTCTACTTCTTTCCGCTCGCCGACACCCCCGGCTGAACGGTGGAGGCCCTCGAGTTCGAGGGATGGCTGGATTCCTACGAGGAGCTGGGCGTGCGCATCGTCGGATGCTCGGTCGACACGCTCGAAGCCCAGCAGGCGTTCGCGGAGAAGCTCCAGCTCCGGTTCCCCCTGCTGGCCGACCCGGACCGCAGCGTCTGCCTCGCCTACGGTGTCGTCGAGACCCGCGACGCGGTGGCACCGAGGTCGACCGTGCTGGTCGGACAGGACGGCGTCGTCCGCCGCGTGTATGCCCCGGCTCCCGCGAAGGGACACGCCGAGCGCGTCCTCCTCGACCTCAAGGCCGAGGGTTGAGGGACCCCGACTGCGAGCTCTGTCTCGCCCACCGACTCACCCCGTGGCTGTACGAGGACGACGAGTGCTGGGTCGCCGAGTGCATGATCTGCGACACGCCGATGGTCGTCTGGCGCCCCCACGGGATGCCGGACGCCGCGACCGAGACGCGGCTGCGTGAGCGCCTCGCGTCGGTCGCCGACGAGCATCTCGGACCCGGCACGTGGTGGACCGACGACCGACGCCGCAACATACCCGAGCACTGGCACGCTCACGCCCGACCACGTGGCGGCTTCTTCGGACCCTGAACGCGAAGAGGGCGGGCCCCCGGGGCCCGCCCTCCTACAGCGTGAGCTGCTAGTTGTACCAGCCGACCACGTCGAAGATGACGTGCGTCGCCCATGAGGCGTTGTAGAGGTCGACCTTTCCACCGCTGCCGACCTTGACCACGACCAGGTTCGGCACGGTCTGACCGGGGACGAAGTTCAGGTCCGAGGCCGTCGGGCGCGGCTCACCGGTCGGGAACAAGGTCAGGTAACTGGAGTCGTTGGCCGCCTGGTCCGTGACGGTGACGTTCATGACGACCGCGGACACCCCCGTCGTCGGGACGCCGCCGCGACCGGCCACCGGAACCGAGACGGTCTCGTCCGGACCGATGCGGCCCTCTATGCCCCCCGTACCGTTGCGGGTGTCCAAGATCCTGGACGGCGCCATCGCCGAGAACGCGCCCGGACCGCCCGTCGTGACGGACCCGTCGGTGATCCACCCGTTCACGTCCATGATCACGTGAGCCGAGCCGGCGTCGTTGTAGTAGGAGATCTTCCCTCCCGTCCCGACCTTGACGACCACGCGGTTGGCCCGGGTCTCACCGGGGGCGTAGTTCAGGTTGGACGCCAAGGGCATGTTCTCACCGGTTGGGGAGACGACCAGCCAACTCGGGGCCTGCCTGACATCGGTGACGGTCACGTTGAGGACGACCGCAGACACCCCGGTGGTGGGGACACCTCCGCGCCCCGTGACCTGTACCTCACGAGTCGTTCCGGCACCGGCCGGGCCCGTAGCCCCTCCGTCTCCATTGCGGGTGTCCACGAGCCTGCTGGGTGTCAACGGCTGGAGCCGCCCCGCGTTGCCCTGGGGCGTGTCTCCGTACCAACCGGCCACGTCGAAGATGACGTTCGCCTGTCCGGACGCGTTGTAGAGGCTCACCTTGCCGCCTTGACCCACCTTCACGACCACGAGGTTGGGGATCGTGAGTCCGGGCGTGTAGTTGAGGTTCGAGGCGAGCGGTCTCTCGTCCCCGGCCGGGAAGACCGCGAGCCAGCTGCTCGGAGCCTGCGACACATCCGTCACGGTGACGTTGAGCGCCACCGCGGACACGCCCGACGCCGGCACGCCGCCTCGACCCGTGACCTGCACGTCCCGCGTCATGTCCGGACCCCAGGGGGTCTGGTACCCACCCTCGCCCGTGCGGCTGTCCAGTATGCGGGCTGGGGCGAGGGGGTTGAAGCGGCCCCTGATCGGCTCGACCAGGAAGCAGGTCGCGCAGGTGCCGCGCCCGGCGTCGGGGTTGGTCACGACGACGTCGCGCAACCCCAGGCCCGCCTTCGGACCGATGGTGATGTTGGCGCGCAGGCGCGCGGGCGTCTCGGGCACGTTCGACCCGGCGAGGAAGGTCACGCTGTTCACGACGATCCCCTCGCCGAAGCTGACGGCCGAGCCGTTCACGAACCCTGACCCGTCCAGGGTCACGTCGAGCGTCTGCTCCCGGATCCCGACGTCCGGCGTGGCTTGCGTCGGCTTCGGACCGGCGTTGACGGTGAAGCAGTTCGAGCACCCGCCCGACCCGGTATCGGGGTTGGTCACCGTGGCGTTCCGGTTCCCGGTACCGGCATCAGGCGCGACCGAGACGGTCGCCGTGAGAGACGTGGCGCTGTTGACGGTGACCGCGCTGACCGTGACGCCCGACCCCGAGAAGGAGACGGTGGCCCCCTGCTGGAAGCCGGACCCGGTGAGCGTGACGGCCTGGTTCGTTGACCCTTGGCCGCGCTGGTTCGGGCTCAGCCCGGTGACCGCGGGCGGCGCGCTGACCGTGAAGCAGCCGGTGCAGGTCGCCCGACCTCCGTTTCCGTTGACGACCGTCAGGTTCCTCGCCCCGAGCGGGGCGTCCGACGCTATCGAGATGTTGACAGTGAGCGACGAGTCGCCGTTCACGGTCGTCGAGTTCACGGTGATGCCGGACCCGCTGAACTCGACCTGGGCTCCCCCCACGAAGCCGGTCCCGGAAACGCTGAGGGACTGGTTCGACTGACCCCTGGCCCGTTGGCCTGGGGTGACCCCTGTGACGGTGGGTGCGGCCGAAACGGTGAAACAGCCGTTGCACGTGGCCGCCTGCTCGTCGGCGTTGCGTACGGTCACGTTGCGAGCCCCGGTCGCGGCGTCGGGAGCGAGGTCCACGACCACCTTGATGCTGGACGCGCTCTCGACCGTCGTCGACCCGACCGTGATCCCGGACCCCGCGAACGTCACCGTGGCCCCGGCCGCGAAGTTCGTACCCGAGAGCGTGAGCTCCTGGCCCTGCGCGCCCTGGGCCCGAGAGGACGGTGTGACGCCGGTGACCGTCGGGGCCGCCGACGCGATCGCGAAGCACTCGGTGCAGACGCCCGTCGTGTTGTCGGTGTTCGTGACGCGCATGTCCCACTTCCCGGGGGCCTTGCCGTTCAGGTTGAACGTGGCCCGCATCCGGGTGGGCGACTCCACGGCGGTGGACGTGCCGACGATGTCAGGCTGCCCAGCCCGCTTCAACCGGGCGGTGGCGCCGTCGGCGAACCCGGAGCCGTCGATCGTCACCTGGACGGAACCGTTGTTGATCCCGGCGGAGGGGGTGAGCTGGGTAACGGTCACTCCGCCGTTCACGATGAAGCAGTTGGTGCACGTGCCCAGACCACCGTCCGGGTTGGTCACGCGAGCGTCCCGGTTCCCGGGGGCCGCGTCCTGGGCCAGGCTGATGTTGGCCACCAGAGTCGTGGCGTTCGTGAAGGTCGTCGAGTTGACCGTGATCCCGGCTCCGGAGAACGAGACGGCAGCGCCGCTGACGAACCCGCTGCCGGTGACCGTGACGTTCTGTCCGCTCTGGCCGCGCGTGCGGTTGTCGGGCGAGACGCCGGTAACGACGGGAGCCGCGTTGACCGTGAAGCACCCGACGCACGTACCCCTACCCCCTTGAGAGGTCGTGACGCTGACGTCGCGCGCGGTCGTGGCTGCGCCCTGCGCGACCGAGATGACGGCCACCAGCTTCTCGTCGGTCTCCCGGTTGCTCGAGTGAACCGTGATGCCCGACCCGGAGAACGAAGCCGTCGACCCGGGCGTGAAGCCCGTTCCGGTGATGGTGACGGACTGGTTGGACGCACCCTGGCCTCGAGACGAGGGTGCGACAGAGGTCACCGTCGGGACCGGGTCGATCGTGAAGCAGCCGGAGCACGTCCCGCGGCCGCCGTCTGGGTTCACGACGGTCAGGTCCCGTGGTCCGCCCACGGCCCCGGGGGCGACGGAGATCGTCGCCACCAGCGAAGGCTGCTCGAGAGGCGGATTCCCTTCGTCGTAGGAGGTCGAGTGGACCGTGATCCCCTCCCCGGAGAAGACGACCTGCGCACCCTCGCGGAACCTCGGGTCCGACTCGAACGGACGCAGCGGCGGGTCCGCGGCCTCCCCTCGGACGGTCACCTGGACGTTCTGCGCCCCCTGGAAGGCCCGGGCGGGCGACACCCGCCGAGGGTCCGGAGAGGCGTTCACGGTGAAGCATCCCGAGCACTGCCCCTGCTGTCCGTCGGTGTTCGTCACCCGCACGTCGCGAGCGCTCGTCGCCGCGGTAGCGGCGATCTCGATCTTCGCGGTCACCTTCGTCGGGCTGTTCCAGGTCGTCGACGTGACCTCGATCCCACCGCCGAGGAACATGGCCTGGGCGCCGCGGGCGAAGTTGGTCCCTGTGATCTCCACCACGTAGTCCTTCGCCCCACGTCCGCCGGACGATGGGGAGGTGGACGCCACCGTGGGCGCGTTCGCGGCGATCTCGAAGCAGCCAGAGCACGCCCCGGACGCCCCTCCGGGGTTCGTGACCCGGACGTTCCAGGCCCCCGGCGCCTGAGCGGTGAGGTTGAACGTCGCCTGGACCGCGTCACCCGACTGGTGCGTGACGGATCCGGCGACGATGTCGGACTGGCCGGTGCGCTGCAGACGCGCCGTCGCTCCGGGCTCGAAACCCGAGCCTCGGATGGTGATGGTGGCGGAACCCGTGTTCGGCGCCGCCGGGGGGGTGGTCGAAGTGACGGTGGGGCCTGCGGCCATCGCAAGCTTCGTGACCCCCACCATGGCGATGGCGACCAGGACGGCCGCCGCGCGCGGGATGGATACGCCCATGTGGTGAACTCCCTCTCCTCAGCCCGATAGGTCCGCCGCAACACGAGAGTCGTCTCGCGAGGGCGGGGTACGATGCCGAGGATAGCGACGAATGCGACGTATGGGTGCGTCTGGGCGACATTTCCGTGGACGGCACGGATACGGCGCCGGCCCCCCTCCGCATGCGGCCCCCGCCGGCGCGCTGTATAGTTCCTCGTCGCCCCCGCATCGGGTGGGCTGGCAGCGGCACCAGGGTCGCCGACCCGGCAGCAACCAGACAGGTTGCGAGCGGGGACCTGGAGGGATATAGTTGATGGTCGCGAGGGGCTTCGGCCCCCGCGGAGGGGCCGGTCTCCGGTCCTCCGCTCCTTGAGAACTGCATAGTGCAGGGTGTCTGAGGGCACCCGACGATTCCTGCAGAACAACAACGCCAGTCCACGGTCCCACCTCGGTGGGCCCGTCTGGACCGGAGCAAGCCCAACTCAGGGAAGCTCAACGCTTTCCCATGGAGGGTTTGATCCTGGCTCAGGGCGAACGCTGGCGGCACGCCTAACACATGCAAGTCGAGCGATCGGCCTCGGGGAGCTTGCTCCCTGAGGTACGGAGCGGCGAACGGGTGAGTAACACGTGGGTAACCTGCCCCGAAGACCGGAATAACTCCGGGAAACTGGAGCTAATGCCGGATATCCTCGCTGGGTCGCATGGCCTGACGAGGAAAGGATCCCGCTTCGGGAGGGGCCCGCGGCCTATCAGCTAGTTGGTGGGGTAATGGCCTACCAAGGCTAAGACGGGTAGCCGGCCTGAGAGGGCGATCGGCCACACCGGGACTGAGACACGGCCCGGACTCCTACGGGAGGCAGCAGTGGGGAATCTTGCGCAATGGGCGAAAGCCTGACGCAGCGATGCCGCGTGAGGGATGAAGGCCTTCGGGTTGTAAACCTCTTTCAGTAGGGAAGAAGCCTGGGGTTACCCAGGTGACGGTACCTGCAGAAGAAGCCCCGGCTAACTACGTGCCAGCAGCCGCGGTAAGACGTAGGGGGCAAGCGTTGCCCGGATTCACTGGGCGTAAAGCGGGTGTAGGCGGTCCGTTAAGTCGGATGTGAAATCTCGAGGCTCAACCTCGAAACTGCATCCGATACTGGCGGACTTGAGGACGGTAGAGGTCGGTGGA
>DATLFR010000104.1 GCA_035540895.1 Actinomycetota bacterium
CCCTTGCGGATCCACCCCACCCGCCATAAGGTCGGGAGCCGACCTACGACAGGAGGCACCATGCCGACGACGGCCGCCCCCCCGCCCGCGACGACGGACCGCTGGTTCCATTTCGAGCACGCTCAGCGGGAGTCGGATCTCTACTCGGTCTCGAGCGAGCAGGCGGAGGACGCCGGAGCGGACCGGGCCCAGGACTGGCTGGACGAGTTCCTCGAGCTCCCGACCTTCTCCCTCTAGCGGAGGTGACGTCATGGCACACGACCAAGAGCGCGCACGGACCGGCTCTCTCGTCTCCCGCGCCCTGACGCGGATCTCGCAGGACGGCGTGCGCAACGCGGTCGAGGCGCTGGACGAGCAGGAGAGGGAGACCGAGGCGGTGGACGAGCAGCTCGACCGTCTGGACCGCGGGTCGACCTCCCCTACCCCTTCCAGCCCTCCCAGTAGGTGATCTCGGAGACCGGCCTGCGCGCGGCCCGTCGGAAACGGGTCCCCTTCGTGTAGGCGACCGGCAGCAGCGCGGCCTGCGTGACCGTGTCCGGGATGCCGAGCACCTCGGCCACCTCGTCGGCGTAGGCGACGTGCAGGGTCGTCAGCGTGGACCCCAGCCCGCGGCTGCGCAGCGCCAGGTGGAAGGACCAGACGGCCGGGTAGATGGAGGCGAGCAGCCCCGTCCACATCCACTCGGGCGCCCCGGCCGGCAGCCGACCCAGCACGCACGGGATGACCAGCACGGGCACCCGGTGGAGGTTGTCGGCCAGGTACTGCGACGACGACACGACCCGCTCCATCTGCACCGCGCGCTCACCCTCGAGCTTCGCGAGGTTGTCGCGGCCCTGTGCCGCGTAGGGCTCCCACGAGCGACGGTAGGCCTCGGCCACGCGCGCCTTGCGCTCGGGATCGGTGAGCACCACCCACCTCCACCCCTGGGCGTTGCTGCCGGTGGGAGCCTGGATCGCGAGGTCGAGACACTCCTCGATCATCTCGCGGGGCACCGGTCGATCGAGGTCGAGCCGCTTCCGCACGGCCCGCGTCGTCGTCAGGAGCTCGTCGGTGGTCAGCTCGAGCATCTCGCCTCCTCGCGTCGCGTGCGACGAAGGTACGCGCTCACCGGACCGACGTGACGTCCCCCGTGGTCACGGCTCTCCCGTCGACCAGGAGGGCGCCGTCGTCGCGCACCCCCTCGGCCGTCCCGACCACGGGGCCCGAAGGGGTGGTCACGACGACCCGGCTCCCGATGGTGGTGCACCGGTCCCGGTAGGCCGGGAGCCAGTCCGTGTCGGAGGCGAGGGGGTCGAGCTCGAGCAGGACGCGCGCGGCGAGGACATCCCTCGACCGGGAGAGCCCCTCGATGGCGAGGCTGGTCGCCTCCACGTCCGGCGGGAGGTCGCCCGGCCCCTGGTGGACGTTCAGCCCGATCCCCACCACGACCGCCCCGTCCTGGGCGAGCTCTCCGAGGACGCCGCACACCTTCCGGCCGCTCACCTGGACGTCGTTCGGCCATTTGATCCCCACCCGCGGGTCGTCGAGGGCCCGCGCGACCGCGAGCGACGCGGCCAGACCCACGAGCGGCGCGCGGTCGGCGGGTACGTCCCGCAGGAGCGCGGACATCAACAGCGACGTCCCCGGCGAAGCGGTCCAGGTCCGGCCCTGGCGTCCCCGGCCCGCCGACTGGTGGTCCGCGATCAGCACCCTGCCGTCGGGGCCCCCCTCGGCCACGAGGACGGTTTGGGTCGAATCGATCTCTTCCACCACGTCGACCCGGGTGAACCGGGTGCCGGCCAGCATGGACAGCATGCGGGAGGAGGAGAGGTCGTCCATCGCGACGAGTGTACGAGCGGGCGGCTCTCTTCACGGAGGGAGCCGCGGGCCGTCTAGGATATGCGCGTGCTCCGCAAGGTCCTCGTCGCCAACCGCGGAGAGATCGCCGTCCGGATCTTCCGGACGTGCCGTGACCTCGGCATCGGCTCGGTCGCCGTCTACTCGGAGGCCGACCGCGCCGCGCTGCACGTAGAGACGGCCGACGAGGCGCACCTGCTCGGGCCGCCCCCGGCCGCCGAGTCCTACCTGAGGATCGACAGGATCATCGAGGTCGCCAAGGCGTCCGGGGCCGACGCCATCCACCCCGGTTACGGGTTCCTCTCCGAGAACAGGGCCTTCGCGCAGGCGGTGATCGACGCCGGTCTCATCTGGATCGGCCCTCCTCCCTCCGCGATGGACCAGATGGGCGACAAGGTGGCCGCCCGGAACACCGCGATCGCGGCCGGTGTCCCCGTCGTCGCGGGCACCCCGGAGCCGGTCGATACGGCGGGGGCACGCGCCTTCGCCGCCGAGCACGGTTTCCCGGTCGCCGTGAAGGCCGTGATGGGCGGCGGCGGGAAGGCCTTCCGCGTCGCGCGCTCGGCCGACGAGCTGGACGAGGCGCTCGAAGGCGCGGCCCGGGAGGCCCAGGCCTACTTCGGCGACGCCGCCGTCTTCTGCGAGCGCTACGTCGACCGCCCCCGTCACGTCGAGGCACAGGTCATAGCCGACGACCACGGGACGGTCGCGTTCCTGGGAGAGCGGGACTGCTCCACGCAGCGGCGTCACCAGAAGCTCATCGAGGAGGCTCCCTCTCCCGCCGTCACGCCGGAGATCCGACAGCGGATCGGCGAGGCGGCCGTCGCGCTCGCGAAGGCGGTCGGGTACCGGTCGGCGGGGACGGTCGAGATGCTGCTCGGCGAGGACGGCACCCTGTCGTTCCTCGAGATGAACACCCGGCTGCAGGTCGAGCACCCGGTCACCGAGCTGATATGCGGCGTGGACCTCGTCGCCGAGCAGCTGCGCGTGGCCGCCGGGGAGCCGCTCGGGTACGAGACGCTGCCGCTGCGCGGCCACGCGATCGAGTGCCGGATCAACGCGGAGGACCCGTCCGCCGGCTTCATGCCGTCGCCCGGGTCGATCACCGGCTGGCAGGAGCCGGCTGGACCGTGGATCCGCGTCGATGCCGGGTTCGGGGCCGGGCGGACCGTCCCGCAGACCTACGACTCCCTCATCGCGAAGCTGATCGTCCACGGCAACGATCGGGAGCAGGCCCGGCGCCGCATGCTGCGCGCCCTCGCCGAGCTCCGCATCGAGGGGATCCGCACGACGATCCCGTTCCACCGGGCCTTCCTAGGCCACCCCGCCTTCGCGGAGGGCCGCGTGTACACGCGCTTCGTGGAGGACGAGTTCCTGGCCGAGCTGCCAGGGCTGCTCGAGGCCCTCCCGGACGCCCCGGCGGCCGCCTCGGCTCCCGCGGTCGCGGTCGCGGCGGTCGAGCGGTCGATGACGGTGGAGGTGTCCGGACGCCGGTACGACGTGACCGTGCTGGACCGCGGCGGGCCCCGCCGTTTCAGCCCGCTCGAGCGATCCACCTCCAGCCACGCGGCTGACGGCGCCCATGCCGAGGTCAGGGCGCAGATGCAGGGGACGATCCTCAAGGTCCTGGTCGAGGAGGGTCAGGAGGTCTCCGCCGGGGAGCTGCTCTGCACGCTAGAGGCCATGAAGATGGAGAACCACATCGTGGCCCCGCGCGACGGCAAGGTGGCCGAGCTAGCGGTCTCCTCCGGCGCTCCAGTGCAGACCGGCGCCCTCATCGCCGTCATCGAGTGAGCCCGGGTCGGGCGCCGGGCGCGGAGAGGTCGGCGCCCCGAGCTCGCCGCGCAGGGACTGTGCGCACGCCACCCCGGCGGCCGTGCCCTGGGCGGCTGCCACCTGGACGAGCTGCAGGCCGGGGGTGACGTCCCCGGCCGCGTAGACGCCGGGGATGCAGGTCAACCCCTGCTCGTCGATCCGGATGTATCCGTCCTCGTCGGTCTCGCACCCGAGGGCCACAGCCAGCTCCGAGCGTGGGTGGTGTCCGATGGTGAAGAACACCATGTCGCAATCGATCGTCGTCCCGTCGGCGAGCCTCAGCCCCTCGAGGTGCCCCGGCTCGCCGACCAACGCGCTCGCCTTCTCCTCCACGACCCGGACAGGCTCACTGGCCAGCAGCTCCCCCACCGACGACGACACCTCGAGCGGTGCGCCGCCCGTGACGACGGCGACGCTCTGCGCCCAATCGAGCATCCCCAGCGCGAAGGCCGCGACCTCCGGACGGCTCCCCAGGACGGCCACCCGCCTTCCGCGGGCCTCGTAGCCGTCGCAGGTCGGACAGTGGAAGACCGTCTTGCCGTAGTGCTCGTCGAAGCCCTCGATCTCCGGGACCTCGTCGCGGACGCCGGTGCAGAGCACGATCCGGCGGGCCAGGACGGCGCCCGTGGAGGCGTGGACGACGAACAGGTCGCCGCGTCTGTCGATCGAGGGCACATCGGCCTGCTCGATGGTGACGTACGGGTAGCGCTCGAGATCCCGGCGGGCCTTCTCGCGCAGGACGTCGGGCGGGGTCGGGTCCGATCCCAGGTAGCCGTGGACGAGCTCCACGGAGTGGTTGCGGTAGGAGCCCCCGTCCAGGAGGAGCACGCTTCGGCGGTAGCGGGCCAGCCACAGGGTTGCGCTCAGCCCGGCCGGACCTCCCCCGACGACGACGGCATCGACGTTTCGCTCCTCCACCGGACCCTCCTGCCCGGGTGAGCGTGCGCTCAAACGGGACCGGGAAGCGCTGGTATCGTTCACGGCGACCCGTGACGACGAGCAGGAGCGGATGCAGGTGCGACGCGGAGTGACCGCCTGATGGCTCGGCCACCTATCGACCTCGAGCCCGGACGCGGCTACATCACCACGACGACCGAGCGTGACATCGACACGGGCGAGATGGTCCTCAACATCGGTCCGCAGCACCCGTCGACGCACGGGGTCCTGAGGGTGGTCGTTCATCTGGACGGCGAGAAGGTGCGCCGCGCCGACCCGACGATCGGCTACATGCACCGCGGCTACGAGAAGCTCGTGGAGGTCCGCAACCCCGCCCAGATCACCACCCTGCTCAACCGCCTCGACTGGATCTCGAGCTTCGCCTACGAGGTGCCCTTCTGCATCGCGTGCGAGACGCTCGCCGAGATCGAGGTGCCGGAGCGGGCCAAGTGGATCCGGGTGCTCATGACCGAGCTCAACCGCGTCGGGTCGCACTCGCTCTTCTGCGGGGTCTACGGGCTCGAGCTCGGCGCGCTCACCGCGCCGATGTACGGGTACCGAGACCGCGAGTACTCCCTCGACCTGCTCGAGATGGTGACGGGAGCCCGTCTCCACACCAACTACACCCGGGTCGGAGGGATGCGCGACGACCTCCCCAAGGGCTTCTACGACTCCATCCCGAAGATCCTGGAGTACTACCGGACCCGGATCGACCAGTGGCTCGACTTCCTGATCGGCAACGACGTGTTCATCCAGCGCACCCGCGGCATCGGCGTTCTCCCGCCGGAGATCGGTCTCGACTACGGGGTGAGCGGTCCGAACCTGCGTGCCTCCGGACCCGCGCTCGACGTCCGCAAGACCGAGTCCTACCTCGGGTACGACCAGTTCGAGTTCAACGTCGTGACCGGTGAGACGGGGGACTGCTTCGACCGCTACATCATGCGCGTGCGCGAGATGTGGGAGTCCTGCAACATCATCGAGCAGGTGATCGAGGGGCTCCCGTCCGGACCGGTCACCTCGAAGGTCCCCCGGGTGTTCCGGGTCCCCGCCGGGGAGATCTCCGTGTACGGCGAGGGTCCTCGGGGACTCGTGAACTACTACCTGGTCTCGACCGGCGACCGGGAGCCGTACCGGATGAAGATCCGGACCCCCTCCTTCGCGAACGTCAGCGTCCTGCCCTATCTCCTGGACGGGGTGTACGTCCCCGACGTCGTGGCGATCCTCGGGAGCCTCGACTTCGTGGTCGGCGACGTCGACCGCTAGCTAGCGGTAGGGCCCGTCGACGGGCGGGATCCCGATGCTCACGAGGAGTCGGCGCACCCCCGCCTCGATGTCCGTGCCGTCGTCCCACCGGTCGTGCCGGGCCCCGGACGTCCCGGGGACGCGCGGTGCATCGCCGATCGACACGACGACATCGGTGCCCGACAGCTTCGCTGCCCCCTCGATAGCGGCCGCCGCCACGACCGAACCTCCGGACAGGCGGGTCGTGAGCTCCTCCGCACGTCGCGCGGCTTCCTCGTCCGCGGACAGGAAGAGGACCTTGGGGCTGTACCTGTTGACCATGCGTGCGTGATGCCCGGGCTCGGCGGGCGGTAAACCGTCAGTCCTCGACGTGGGCCGGGTCGGGGTCGGGTACGTCCCGGCCCCACACGTGCACGCGGAACCCGCCCATGGACCCGGCCAGGACGGCCGCCGCGCCGCGGGCGGCGTGCAGCCGCAGCGCCTCGGCTCCCGTGGCGCGCTCCGCCCGCGCCCGCAGCTCCTCGAGGTCGCGCCGCAGACCCCAGGTCAGCAGGAAGTCCCGCTGGGTACCCGCCCAGACGCGACGCAGTCCGGCGTCCTCCGCGGCCTCGTCGAGCACGGTGAAGTCCACGTGGGCGGTGAGGTCCTGGCGCCCGGGGAGGGCGAGCAGGTCGGGGCTGGGGTGTCCGTCCCGGTACGCCAGGAGGGTGCCCTCCGGGCGTCCCTCCCAGATCTGCGGACGCGGGTCGCCGTAGTCGATCACCACCAGGTAGCCGCGGTCAACGATCGCCGCCACCTCGCGCAGCCACGGTCCGGACGCTGGCCTCGCCTCGTAGCGCCCCGGGGTGTCCGGGAGCCCGTCCGCGAGCCGGGAATCGCTGGGCTCCCCCCAGATCCAGGACAGCCCATCGGCGGATGCGGACACGTAGGCCTCGCGGACACCGTCCTCGGCCACCTCGAGCAGGTGGACGGGGAAGCTGTCCACCACCTCGTTCGCCAGCACCACCCCCGCGCCCGGACCGGCGTCCGCCGGGGACCCGAACCAGGAGGCCCGGCGCCCGGACATGGCCTGCCTCTGGGCCTCGGCCACCGCGGCGTGCCGCTCGACGAACCGCCACGCGAGGGCGATCTCGGGGATGGACGAGGCGGCCACGGACCGGGCCAGGGACCCGTCCCCCCCTCCGATCTCGGTCACCGTGAGGGGGTCCGGGCGCTCCAGCCCCACCCACATCGCCTCGACGCACCTGGCCAGGCAGCGCCCGAACAAGGGGGAGAGCGTCGGCGCCGTCTCGAAATCCCCCCGGGGGCCCGGGACCTGCGAGGCGTAGTAGCCCACCTCGGGGTCATGCAGGCACCGGTCCATGAACTCGGCGAACGTGACGGACCCGCGCGCGCGGACCCAGTCCGTGATCGGGTCTATGGGCACCGGGTAAGGCTAACGAGCGTCAGCTGCCGGCCGTGGCCGCGTCCGACTCCCCCTCCGCGGCCTCGTCGGACGCGGCTCCTCCGAGCGGCGGGTGGCGGTCCTGGGGGTGGGTCGGTCGCTCGGTGGGGACGGTCGAGCCCTGGGGAGGTCCACCCTGCTCGTCCGCGTACTCGAGGGGAGCCTGGTCGGTGTTGGCCGGACCCGGATCGCGATCGGACCCCTCCGGGCGCCCCTGATGCCCGCGCTCCCAGACCCGCTCGCGCTCGAGCTGCCTACCGTGTTCCGGGTACTCCTCGTCGTCGGGTGCCATCGGGTCCTCCTCTTCAGGCCGCTGTGCTCAGCTCGAACCAGATCTTCGTTGCCGAGTTCGACTCCCAGCCCCACCGGTCGGAGAGCTGCTCGACGAGGACGAACCCCCACCCA
>DATLFR010000105.1 GCA_035540895.1 Actinomycetota bacterium
GGACGGAACCGGGACCGCATCGTCGATGCAGAACGGGGACAACACCGTAGTCGTGGACCAGCACGTCGCACCCACCTCCGGCGACAGCGTCGCCGGGGGCCAGGTGACCGGCGTGGTCCAGGGCGCGGGGACGTCCGCCACGACCGCCATGATCGACGGCCGCCTCAACGAGGCTGCGTAGTCAGCACCGGTAGTTCGTTCTTCGGCGGGGCCCCCTCGGGGGCCCCGCCCTCGTTATGGGGCCCTCTCCAGGTGGCGGTGTCGGTGGTGGGTGGTACGTTGCGACTCGACGAGAACGTGGCACCGATGGACGGTGCGCTTCCCCAACGTTCAGAGGGAAGGAGCAAGGGGGTCCGATATGGCAAACGACAATCAGGTGATCCTGGTCGGCAACCTGACCGACGACCCGGAGCTGCGCTACACGCCCAGCGGCACGGCGGTCGCCTCGTTCACGGTGGCGATCAACCGCCGCGTGCGCGACCAGGCCACGGGAGAGTGGCGCGACGGCGACACGTCTTTCTTCAAGTGCAACGTCTGGCGGCAGCAGGCCGAGCACGTCGCCGAGTCCCTCCACAAGGGGACGCGCGCGATCGTGATCGGACAGCTGCGTACCCGCTCCTGGGAGACGCCCGAGGGGCAGAAGCGCTCCGTCACCGAGGTCGAGGTCGACCACGTCGGTCCTTCCCTCCAGTGGGCGACGACCGAGGTCCGCAAGACCCCTCGCGGCGAGGGTGTGCCCGCGTTCGCCGGGGCGTCCGTGTCCAACGGATCTTCGGATGGCACTCCGCTCCCCGACGAGGAGCCGCCGTTCTAGACCGCTAGCTCCCTCCAACAGCACCGAGGCCCCCGGCCGCAAGGCCGGGGGCCTCTTCGTCGGCTGCTCAGCGCGCGCTCTACCGCGACCGGGCCTTGGTCCAGACCATCTCGCGCCCCGTCTCAGAGGGCGCCTTCGGGGTGCGTTCGAGCAGGGCGGTGAACTCGAAGCCAGCCCGACGGGCGACCGCGGCGCTGGCCACGTTCGCCTCGTCGCAGTGGATCTCGACGCGGGTGAGCCCGATCTTCCAGGCGACCTGGGTGACCGCATGGACGGCGCGGGTGGCGAGCCCCTTCCGGGCATGCGCGGCGTGGACCCAGTAGCCGATCTCCATCGCGTCCGGACCCTTCCTCCGGTGCAGCCCGCACGAGCCGAGGATCTCGTCGCGGGACCCCGGCGCGGTGATCGCGTAGGTGAACTCGTCGCCCGCGTCGAAGGCGGCGACCTGTCCGGCCAGCCACTCCCGCTGGGCCTGCAGCCCCGGGACCTCCTGCGCCCACGGCATCCAAGGCCGCAGATGCTCGAGGCTCTCCGAGACCGCCGCGACGAGAGCCTCCGCATCCCCCTCGCGCCACCGCCGAAGGACGACCCCCTCGTACTCCATCTCGCTCGGCGCAGCCATCCCCCAGTCTCCCACCCCCGCCACCAGGCGGAACGCGGTAGGCTGTCCGCTGCACCCACACTCCTGCTCCCGGATGAGCCGGGGGCCGTTCGAGTCCAGAGGAGGTGACGGGGCTTTGCGCCCGTACGAGACGATGCTGCTGATCGATGGTCGGCTCCCTGATGCCGGCATCGACGCCGCCGTGGACCGCTTCTCCGCTCTCGTGAGCGAGAACGGAGGGTCCGTCACGAACGTCGACCGGTGGGGCCGCCGCAGGCTGGCCTACGAGATCGACGACATGCAGGAGGGTTACTACGTCGTGTTCACCTACGAGCTCGGGCCCACCGGCCAGACGCCGATCGAGGCCGCGCTCCCGTTCGTGGAGGGGCTGGTCCGCCACAAGACGGTCCGTCCCGAGGTCCGGACGAGGGGCGCGTCATGAGGCGCGAGAAGGACCGCAAGGGCGGGAAGGGCGCGAAGGGCTTCGTCCGCAAGGGCCGGCCCAAGGTCTGCCAGTTCTGCTCGGAGAAGGTGTCCTACATCGACTACAAGGACGCGGCGCTGCTGCGTCGGTACGTGTCCGACCGCGGGAAGATCCGGGCCCGGCGGGTCAGCGGCTGCTGCGCGCGGCACCAGCAGGATGTCGCCATGGCCGTCAAGAACGCGCGGGAGATGGCTCTCCTGCCCTACACGATCAGGTGACGCGATGTCCAGGGTGAAGGTGGTTCTCACGCAGGAGGTAGATCGACTCGGGGCGGCCGGCGAGGTCGTGACCGTCGCGGGCGGCTTCGCCCGAAACTTCCTCATCCCGCGGGGCATGGCTATCCCCGCGACCAGAGGGAACCTGAGGCAGGCGGAGACCCTGAAGGCGGCCGCCGAGTCGAAGGCGGCGAAGGCTCTCGCCGCGGTGGAGGAGGTCCGGGCGAAGCTCGAGTCGGGTCCGCTGCTCGTGAAGGCGCAGGCGGGTCCGGACGGTAAGCTGTTCGGCTCCGTGACCGCGGCGCAGGTGTCCGAGGTCGCGCGGGACACCCTGGGGGTGGAGGTCGACCGCCACGCGGTGCATCTGTCCGAGCCGATCCGCCACCTCGGCTTCCACGAGGTCGAGGTGAAGCTCGGTCCGGAGACGACCGCTCGGGTGACCGTGGAGGTCGTCGAGTCCTGATCTGACCAGCGGGTTCGTCGCCGTCCACGCCCCCAGGGCACAGCTCGTCCACAGGATCCCCACCGGATGTGGGGATCCTGTCCTCTTTCGGATCAACAGGCTGAGGCGCGAGACTCTCGCGTGCCCGGGTGTCGGGGGCGGGTGGGATAGTGACGTTGGTGTGATCGGCGAACCTATGTTCGGAGAGGTCTCAGATGCTGCAGGTCGCTAACGGTCAGCGGGTACCGCCGCACAACCTGGAGGCCGAGGAGAGCTGCCTCGGGGCGATGCTGCTCAGCGAGGCGTCCATATCCGACGTCCTAGAGCGGCTGCGTCCGGACGACTTCTACAAACCCGGACACAGGCGGATCTACGACGCGATCGTCTCGCTGTTCGGGCGGGGGGAGGCGGTCGACGCGATCACGGTCGGCGAGGAGCTGCGCCGGTCGGGAACGCTCGGGGAGATCGGGGGGCGCGAGTACCTCCTGCAGCTGGTGGGCTCGGTCCCGGCGGCGTCCAACGCCTCCTACTACGCGCGCATCGTGGAAGAGACCGCGCTCCTGCGCCGGCTCATCGAGGCCACTCAGGAGGCCGCCGCGCTCGCTTACGACTCGGGGGACGACGTCGACCGGATCGTGGACCAGGTGGAGGCGCTCGTGTTCCAGGTCGCCCAGCGGCGACTGGGGGACCGGTTCGTCCGGATCCGGGACCTGCTCCACGAGCACATGGAAGAGATCGAGAAGCTCCAGCTCCAGGGGGGCGCGGTCACCGGGGTCTCTACGGGGTTCGTCGACCTCGACAAGATGACGAGCGGCCTGCAGGGATCGAACCTGATCATCGTGGCCGCCCGTCCCGCGTTCGGGAAGACGTCTTTCGCCCTGAACATCGCGCAGCAGGCGGCGACCGACCACGGCAAGAAGGTGGCCATCTTCTCGCTCGAGATGTCGAAGATGGAGCTCATCCAGCGTCTCGTCTGCTCTGAGGCGCTCGTGGACGTCCACAAGCTGCGCACCGGGAACCTGACCGACTCCGACTGGGGACGGCTCGCGAACGCGGTGGGACGTCTGGCCGAGGCGCCCATCTTCATCGACGACACCGAGTCGGTCACGGTGCTCGAGATCCGGGCGAAGGCGAGACGCCTGAAGCAGCGCGAGGGCCTCGACATGATCATCGTCGACTACCTGCAGCTCATGAGCGGGCCTCGACGGTCCGAGAACCGCGTGCAGGAGATCTCGGAGATCTCGCGCTCGCTGAAGATCCTCGCCCGGGAGCTCGAGGTGCCCGTGATCGCGGTCTCGCAGCTGTCGAGGGCGGTGGAGCAGAGGCAGGACAAGAGACCGATGCTCGCCGACCTCCGTGAATCCGGAGCCATCGAGCAGGATGCGGACCTCGTCATGTTCATCTACCGCGACGAGGTCTACCACCCCGACTCGACCGACAAGGGGATAGCCGAGGTGATCCTCGCCAAGCACCGCAACGGTCCGGTCGGATCGCTGAGGCTGACCTTCCTGCCCAACTACACGAAGTTCGCGAACTTCTCCGGAGCCAGCCCCGCGGGTCGCTGACCTTAGACTCGGCGGATGCGGGAGCGTCTCGTCGGGTACCTCGCCATCGGTACGGCCACGCTCGCGTGGGGCTCGCTCCCGGTCGTGGTCGCCGCGGCCGACGCGCCCGCACCCCTCCTGGTGGCTCTGAGGATGGGTATCGGCGCGCTGGCTCTGGCCGTCGTCCTGGCGGTCTTCTACCGAGGACGGGCGGTCCCCCGGCGTTCGCGTGCCCTGCTCGCGGCGCTTGGGGCCACGCTGGCGGTCCACTGGGTCGTCTTCTTCGTCGGCCTCCAGCTGATCGGGGCGGCAGCCGTCCTGATCGGCTACGTCTTCCCGGTCCTGGTGGCGCTGACCGCCCCGGTGGTGATCGGTGAGCCCCGGGAGCGACACGTCCTTCCGCTGGCGTTCGTGGGGCTGGCGGGGCTCTCGGTGATCATGGCTCCCGAGCTGGGCGCAGGGCGCCCGGTTGGGGTCCTGGCCGCGCTCGCCGCGGCCGCGTCCGGCACCGCGTTGATCCTGGGAGCCCGACGTCTGGTCGAGACCGTGCCTGGGCCCGTGATCGCGTTCTGGCAGTACCTGGTCGGCGCGCTGCTCCTGGTGCCGTGGGCGGTGGCCTCGGTGGATGGCCGTGGGGTCCCCTGGGCCTGGGGGCTGCTCCTGGGCGTGGTGCTCACGGCCGGAGCGGGACTCCTCTTCTACGTGGCGATCGCGCGGCTCCCGGCTCAGGAGACCGGGGTGCTGATGTACATCGAGCCGGTGGCCGCGGTCGTCTTCGTCTGGATCATGAAGGGGGTTCCGCCCGCGTGGACCGACGTCGTGGGGGGAGCGCTGGTCGTGGCTTCGGGCGGGCTCCTGGTCGGGATGTCCGCCCGAGCGGCCGGCGCCGTGACCGCTGAGCCGGTGGTGTCCTAACGGGCGACGGCGCGACCGAGGCGCCTAGAGCACGGTCCTGGTCAGGGAGTCCACTATCTCCACGGTCCGGGCGTCGTCGGACGTCGCGAAGGTGATCGCCGGGAGTCCGCGGGCCAGGGCGGCCCGTGCCTCCTGCGATCCCGGGCCGGGAGGGGCGATGTCGATCGCCTCCCCGGACTCGATCGCGGCCTGGGCCAGCGCCCGCACGGCGGGGGCGTGGGTGGTGCGGGGCGGCAGGTAGGACCGTTCAGGGACCGCGTCGACCTTCGGCACCCGGCTGAGCGTGACGACCCAGCCGGTGCGGGCCAGGTCCAGGTCGGCACCGAGGTACGCCAGGAGCCCGGACGCTCCCACCGTCCCTCCACCTGCCGCGACGAGATGGGTGTCCCGCACGGGTTTGGACGCCTTCAAGCGGCGGGCGAGCCCGACGAGGAGGTGGGGCTGTCCGGACGCCGGCACCGTCGCCCGCCGAGATGCAGCGAGGAGCAGGAGGCCCGTGAGGGCGGCCTCGGCGAGCACGACCCAGGCGAGCGTCCGGGGGGTGGGGCCGTCGGCGAGGTTCGACAGGGCCGCGACGAGCGCGCTGCCGAAGGCGACCCACTCGTGCCAGGCGGCGAGCGGTCTCTCACCGGGGTGCGCGTCCAGCCGGGTGACCACGACGATCGGCGGCGCCCGGAGCGGGTCCGCACCTGGCACGGCTGCGGACACGGAGGTGCATGGACGGCCGAGACCCGGCACCCGGGCCATGAGCCGCGAGCGCGCGATAGGCGGACCAGGCATCGCCAGCCACATCGCGACCAGGCCGAGGACCGTGAACACGTGTGTGCCCCGCCCCCCCGCGGAGACAGCGCGCAGGACGACCGCGAGGAACGGCAGCACGAGCGGCCCCCGCAGGGCAGGCTGCGTGAAGCGACGGACGGGGAACCCGACCTCCCCCAGCCCCGCCTCGACGACCGCCGCCGCGGCTCGCTCCCCGTCCGACCCCGGCGGACGGACCTGCGCCACCCCAGCGCCGCTGGACATGTCGAGACGATATGCGACCGGGGGACCGGGCCGTCCGCACCGTGCATCATGAGGGGATGGAAGGCGCGATACCCGTCGGAGACACGCTGCGTCAGCTCGTCCTGGCGCTCGGCGCGGCCCTGCTCGTCGGCAACCTGGCGGTCGTGGTGCGCGAGAAGCGCAGGAAGCCGGAGGACACGCGGCCGCGACCCAACTGGAAGATCGTCGGGGTCAACATCGTCGTCGGGTTCGTGCTCGCCCTGTGGGGGCTCGGCTCCCTGCTCGTCGCGCGCTGACTCAGCCCCGCTTGATCGTCACCGACTGGCTCGACCGGATCCCGGGTGCGGTCACCTCCACCTCGAGCCGGTAGCCGCCCGGCTCCGGCACCGGGAGATCGCTCAGGTCGATCTCCTGGACGCCGTCGAGCTCCACCGCCCGGTCCACCCGATGGATGGACCGGCCGTCGGGCGCGAACAGCTCGGCTCGGACCTCGGCCCGTCCGGATCCCTCCAGCGTGATGCGGACCTGGACCGTGTCCTGGTCCGCATCACGCTGGAG